>JAHDBT010000177.1 GCA_020630215.1 Bacteroidota bacterium | reverse complement strand
GCACAAAACCTCTACGTACAAATTGTCGGATTTATTTTTTAAACGTTACTTAGTATTTTGTTGTATTGTTAGATCCGAAAACTTCCTCCTTCGATATTAGAGAGCTGCAATTATTTACTACTACGAAGCTCAAAATTAGCAATCAGCAATTCCTTTCCTCTAGCGGCTTTTCCTTGTTTAAAATTATTCATGCCATATTGTAGCTCCCATTCTACTTGGTAAAAGTCGGCATATTTAGTGCGTACATAGTCGCAATTATCGTAGGTAAGCAGCCATTGGTGTGGGCATTTTTTCATATTTTCGCAAAACTCGTCGTGGTTAAATTGCGTGTGCAAAGCTCCTTTTTTTCCATACAGTTTAGATTTGGTTGCCGAGTAGTAAGGCGGATCTAAGAAAATAAAAACGGTTTTGTTTTTTGGGGCTTTTTGTTCGAGTAATAGTTGGGTATAATCGCCCGATAAAAATTGGATTTTTTTAGCAACGGCAATCGCTTTTTCTAGTCGGTCGATACTAGAGTGCGTAAAGCGTTTTAAAAAAGCCTGGTTGGAATAGCCCCCTGCATCTGCAACACCAGAAAAAGAAATTCGGTTCAATACAAAAAAGTCGATGGCTCTTTGTAAGTCGCTTAAATCGTCGTTGCGGCGTTCCATTATTTGTTGGTATAAAGTGCGTCCTTCTTCTTCGCTATATTGCAGTTTTACCGCCCTAACCGCCTCAATAAGTGGTACTGGGTTTTGTCGAAGTTGTTGCCATAAACAGTGCAATTCGTAATTGGCATCGGAGGCATAAAAATGGGCTTGGGGAAACTCCTGCACACAGTAAAAACTAAAGGAGCCGCCGCCAAAAAAAGGTTCTCGCAACTCGTGAAACGGAGGGATGAAATCTTTTAAAAACTTCATAGCTCTCGACTTCCCGCCAGGGTATCGTAATGGACTTTTTATCATTGGGTAAAAATACAAAAAAGAGAAGAATTTTTGGGCTTTTTAGGTTGGCGATTTTTTCTGTGAAGTTTCATGGAGTTTTTTTAGGAGATGTAGCGGTGCCACGTCTGTACATTCACGTTTGTGGATTTATGATATGTGCTGATTTTGGTAGGGGGAGGTTTGATTTTTAGATGTTGATATTGATATGTTTATTTTGCGTATGGTTAATGTTTTTATGTGGGCTAGCGACAGGGGGATTTTTAATTTATGGCGCATAGATATAATCCATTTCATTTAAAATAGCAGATTTGTCAAATAAGCACATTTAAAAAATGGGAGGTTAAAAAGAGAAAGAGTATCTTGTGAATAATTTCACTATACACATCAAAAGGTGTTGGCATATGAAGCGTTTTGTGGAAGCAAAAGCATTGTTTGTAACACCATTTTACCAAAACGTAAACAATGAGTTGGTTTAAACGAATTAGGAAAAATATCCTTACAACCCAAAAAAAAGAAGTTCCCAATAATATTTGGGCGCGATGTAAAAAATGTAAAACAACCGTGCCTTCTAAAGAGCATAAAGCCAATTTTTATGTTTGTCAGCAGTGCGATTATCATGAGCGCATAAGTGCCGAACATTATTTTGAATTATTGCTAGATGAAAACAGTATGGAAAAATTATTTGCTAATTTACAAGCGAAGGATATACTGGGTTTTACGGATAAAAAATCGTACAAAAAACGCCTAGAGAGTACGCGTAAAAAAACAAAACTGGATGAGGCCATACAAGTAGCGGTTGGTAAAATAAAAGGGAAAAAGGTATTAATCGCTGCAATGGATTTTGAGTTTATTGGCGGCTCGATGGGATCGGTAGTCGGAGAGAAAATAGCTCGGTCGGTGGACTTTTGTATTGCACAAAAAATACCTTTGCTAATTGTATCTAAATCGGGAGGCGCACGTATGATGGAAGGGGCCTACTCTTTAATGCAAATGGCAAAAACTGCTGCCAAACTTTCGCAACTGGCCAAAGCTAAAGTGCCTTATATTAGCTTATTAACCGACCCAACTACCGGAGGAGTATCTGCCTCTTTTGCTATGCTAGGCGATTTAAACATTGCCGAACCAAAAGCTTTAATTGGATTTGCTGGACCTAGGGTTATTAAAGAAACCATTAAAAAAGAGTTGCCAGAAGGCTTCCAATCTTCGGAGTTTTTATTAGCACATGGATTCCTAGATTTAATTGTTCACCGAAGCGAATTGAAAGATAAACTAGGAGAATTACTAGGATATCTGGAATAAGCATAGTCCAATAATGATGCTTAAACTAAATTCCTGCCATTACAAGCACACCAATTTTGTAAGGCTCTAAATTTATTCATTTCTTACTAAATACGCAACTCTAGCTATAAGGATTCACAGTAATGTAAAAAAAAACAACAAAATTGGAAACTGAGTTTTTTGTTATTGATTCTTGCACATAAGAGGGCATAATTTTTGAAGCAAAGCAAATGGTAAAAGGGAGCCAAACTTACAAGCCTACTTTTGTAGGTTTTAAGATTTGATAGCGGAAACAACTTAAGTTAAAAATAGAATTTACGTGATTTTTTTAAACAAATGTAATCTGTGTCTTTTTTAGCTTTAAGTTTTTCAAGTTTGCTTTTCTTTGGCCAACTCCTTAACCTGTTTACTTAATACCATAAGGCAAAGCAGCATAGGCGATACATATTTTCTACTATCAGAAGGAATTGCTAATCATCAGGAAAATTGGAACGGTGAATAAACCACTCATACATAAAAATAATTTGTTGGGTCATAAGTCAAAACAGCTTAAACTGTTTAAGCAGGCCGAACACTTGCAACAATTAGCTTTGTATCATAAGCTAAATAAGCATTATGTACAAGCTATTCCAAAACTAAACCAGGCAATTGCTATTTTTAAACAGTTAAACGAACTAGAAGCTTTAAGGGAAAGTTATGACGTATTAGGTAAAACCTACAGCGAAATTGGACTAGATGACGAAACATTACAAGCACATTTACAACTACTTAATATTAATCGACAGCTAGGAGATGAAAAGGAAATAGGAGAAACGTACATAAAAATTGGACATGCCTACAGTAATTTAAAAGTACACGAAAATGCTGTTGATGCTTTTATCAATGCCCTTAAATACTTCCCTAAAATAAAAAATCACGACCGCATTGCTTTTTTACTTTACCATATTGGTAATCAATACAATTGGTGTGATATGCTCGCTAAATCAGAACACTTTTTAATGCAAAGCATGGATTTTCTTACCGAAGATGATTCCATATTACTAGCACAGAATAAGGCCTCGCTAGGTATTTTGTATTACAAAAAACAACAGTTTACTAAAGCACTCGGTTATTTTAACGAAGCTTTAAGTATTACAGTAGAACACGACTACCTACAGCTAAAAATGCAAATACTGAAAAGTTTGGGTATTTGCTATTCTAATATGAACCATAATGAGAAGGCGATAAAAATCCTAGAAAAAACCTTAACCTACTTTGAAGGTCGAGAAGGATTTAAAGCTACGCTTATATACATATATGAAAATATTAGCGAAATGTATGAAAAGATAGGGCAACCAGCTAAAGCCTTAGCCTACTATAAAAAACAACACGAAGTGTACAAGCAGTTTGTAAATGATAAAAGCAAGCTGCACGGGCAAACCATGCAATTGAAATATGAACTAGCAGACGCATTGAGCCAAAAAGAAATGGCCGAGCAAGCTAGTAAGTTAAAAGAACAATTTTTAGCCAATATTAGTCATGAGTTGCGAACTCCTATTAATGGTATTGCAGGGATGACCAACTTGCTACACAACACGCCCCTAAATACCGAACAAACCGAGTACATTGATGCCATTAAAACTTCGGCAACTAACCTTACTACTTTAATTAACGATTTACTGGACTTCTCCAAAATTAATGCTGGTAAAACTGATTTTGCAGTTAATGAATTTAGCTTGCCCAATTTACTACAATCGGTTTTAAAATTAATGGAATTTAAGGCTGCCGAAAATGAGGTTGTTTTACAGCTTCATCCAATAACAAACAGCCTGCCCGAAGTGCTCATTGGGGATGCTTTACGCCTCAATCAAATTTTGCTCAACTTAGTAGGTAATGCCGTAAAGTTTACCCATCAAGGACAAGTGGATGTTTCGGTAAATATGCTGAATAAAATAGAGGAAGAGGTTGTTTTGCAATTTACCATTAGCGATACAGGCATTGGCATTGCAAACGATAAATTAGGGCTAATTTTTGATAGTTTTACCCAAGTAAGTTCTGATGCCTCTCGTAAATACGAAGGCACAGGTTTGGGTTTGTCTATTGTAAAAGCTTTGGTAGAAAATCAAGGTGGGGATATAAAAATAAATAGCGAGTTGAGTAAAGGTACAACCGTGATATTTACCCTGCCTTTTAAAACCGCAACAACAACTATTACAACGGAAGAACTTCGTCCGCTAAAGCAAATGTGGAAAAAAGATGTATCGAAAATTAACATCTTAATTGTAGAAGACAATGAAATTAATCGTTTATACGCTAAACGTATTTTTAAGCAATGGGGATTTAGCTACACCGTAGCCGAAAATGGAAAAGTAGCAATTGAAGAACTAGAAAAACAGGCCTTCGATTTAGTATTAACAGATATACAAATGCCAGAAATGGATGGCTATGCAATGGCAAGCTTTATTAGAAATAAAATGCCAGCACCTATTAGCCAAATACCCATTATTGCTTTAACCGCTAGGGCTTCGGCAAACGAACAAGAGCGTTTTAGAGCTGTAGGCATTAACGATTATTTATCGAAACCCTTTGAGCCAGAACAATTGCAACGCACGCTGTTTGCCTACTTAAAAGAGGTGTACGAACAACTGCCCGAAAAACCTAAATCAGAACAAATTGACTATGTGTTTTTAGCACATCTAAAAGATTTGGTGAAAGGCAATGTGGCTTATATGATAGAGTTTATCGAAATTTTTCTGAAACAAATACCCATTGCACTAAAATTGATTAACCAACACTTAGAAAAAGGCAATTGGCATGAGTTGTTTAAAGAAGCTCATAAAATTAAATCAACTATTAATATTTTAGGCTTTAGCCAATTGCATCAGTTAGCAGGTACGCTAGAAAATAATGCCTACGATAAAAAACAATTAGAAAGCCTGCCACAAGTTTATAGCGAATTTAAAGCACTAGCACTCAGTATTAGTAAAAAGCTGAATGTAGAATTAGTAAAATTGCAACTACAGGAAAAGTTGAATTGTTAAATGGCTGAATTGTTTAATTGTTATTTAACGGATTTTTTGTGTGATTAAACGCCTTTTTGTTGTAAACTAGCACCCATTAATTCCTATTTCTTTCCTCCTTCCTTATTTTATACAATCATTCTTAAAAAATAACAGGTAAAAAAGCGTAATTTTGCCGAAACAACAGGCATGAATTCTCGGCAAACGATATATAAAAGCTTAGTGGATGGACGACAACAAAAACGCAAAAAACTAGCGGTTTTAATCGATCCTGATAAAATGGATTTACAGCAATTAGCACCAACAATTGCGTATGCCATAACAGCAAAAATCGACTATTTTTTTATAGGCGGTAGTCTGTTAATGGGAAACCATGCCACAGCAATTATTACCCATATTAAGAGTTTATGCAATATTCCCGTTATCATTTTTCCTGGCAGCGTATTGCAAGTCAACGATAAAGCCGATGCCCTGTTTTTCCTCTCCCTAATTTCTGGCCGCAATCCCGATTTACTAATAGGACAACATGTACTTGCTGCACCCATGTTAAGCCAAATGGACATAGAAGTAATGAGTACTGCCTATATGTTAATTGATGGCGGCGCACCAACAACCGTTTCTTATATTAGCAACAGCAACCCAATTCCTGCCAATAAACCGTCTATTGCTGTGTGTACGGCCTTAGCAGGTTATATGCTAGGCATGAAAATTATTTACCTCGATTCGGGCAGCGGTGCTATTCGTCCTGTTTCCGAACCTATGATTAATGCGGTAAATAGTAAAATAGATGCGCCCTTAATTGTAGGCGGCGGCATCCGTACGCCTAAACGGGCCATTGCCTCCTGTAAAGCGGGTGCCGATTTAATTGTGATTGGCAATGCCCTAGAAAAAAATCCAAGTTTGGTAAAAGAAATGGCAGCGGCGGTACATAGCTTAAATGGTGGAGGAGTAGATTGAGGTTTTGTTTCCATTACTTAGCGGCGAGGAATAAGTATTAACTGTTATTGCTTAAAAACAAAAAAGGCATTCAATATTTCATTGAATGCCTTTTTACATTTTATTTTGTCGCTTTCACTTACTGCATTTTAAGTTTCGTTTCGTCGAGGTACCGTTCTATTTCTATCATCCGTATCATTATCTTTTTGGTACGCCATAATAATACGTTTTACTAGGCGGTGACGAATTACGTCTTCCTCGGTAAGTCTAACCACCCCAATTCCATTAATGCCCTCTAAAATATCTAAAGCACGGAACAAGCCCGACTGCTGATTTCTAGGAAGGTCGATTTGTGTTAAATCGCCAGTAATAATACATTTGGCAGAGGGACCTAAACGGGTTAAAAACATTTTGAGCTGCGAATTGGTCGCATTTTGTGCCTCATCCAAAATTACAAAAGCATTGTCAATTGTACGTCCACGCATAAAAGCTAGAGGAGCAACTTCTATTACTCGTTGCGCCATCAATTCGTTTAGTTTGGTATGCGGAATCATGTCGTCCAAGGCATCGTATAATGGGCGAAGATAGGGATCGACTTTATCCTTTAAATCGCCAGGTAAAAAGCCTAGGCGTTCGCCCGCTTCTACGGCTGGGCGAGTTAGCACAATGCGTTTAATCACCCTGTTTTTTAAAGCCCTTACTGCTAGTCCTACCGCTGTATAGGTTTTACCCGTACCTGCGGGTCCAATGGCAAAAACAATATCGTTATTGTTTACACTTTCTACCAATTTTACTTGGTTAGGCGTGCGTGCTTGTACGGTATTACCATGTGGGCCAAACAAAATAACATCTTCCTTATTTTTAGGCGGTGCACTAGGGCGCATTCCAGAAGCAATTTCTGCTACATGATGTGGCGTAATGGTACCATATTGATTTAAAAAATCGGTGATAGATTCTACCTTGCTTTTAAAATTTTCAATTAGTTGGTCGTTACCAATTACCTTAATTTTATTTCCTCTTGGAATAAGTTTTAATTTGGGAAAAGATTTGCGTAATACATCAAACTTGTTGTTGTTTACGCCAAAAAATTCTACTAAACTTACGCCTTCAACATTAATCGTTAATTCTCCCAATATGTGTAATTTTAGGGGTTATATAATGGCCTTTAGTTTATTAATAGACAATAGCAAAAATCGGGCAATTTTTTTTTACAAGTGTTATACATCTGTTAAAGTGACAATTGGCTTATAAAAAATGCATTTTGCTTCGTCTACGGTTAAAAATGATAATGGTTGATAGATGTGCTAAAGGTAGTAAATGCTACCTAATTAATAGCTTATTATTGTAAAAATAGTTCCCTAGGGAATGATAAAAAATAAATAACACCATTTATCTAACAGTAAAAGTGCTTGGCACTTTTAAGTGGCGAAGCGTAGCAGAACCGTTTAAATACGGAGTACTTGCTACCATATGCCCTAGATTAAATAGCCTGTTTATTTATTCCTTTCATAGATGTTAAAATTTAATTTTCGGCTTTCACCAATTTCAGTTTTCTACCTATTTGCTTAAAAAAGTCGCTGTACGCACGGGCATTAAATATTTGCGAATCGTTGGTTGCTTTATAGATTAAAAAGATGCCTAAAGGTACAAGTATAAACGTAGATAACCAGATGCCTGCAAAAGGGCTCATGACGGTTTCTTCGGCAAATTTTTTGCCCATAGTAGAAATAACATGATAAATAGTAAAAAATAAAATGGCCAATACCATTGGCATTCCCAAGCCCCCTTTTCTAATAATTGCTCCTAGAGGTGCGCCTATTAAAAACAAAACCAAACAGGCAAGCGAAAGGGTCATTTTGGCATGTACTTCTATCATGTAGCGATTTATTTTTTTCGTATCAGATGTATTTTGTCGCTCACTTACTCGGCTGTAACTTTTTACATTTCGAGCTAAGTTAGTTGCCCTTTTAGAGATACTACTAATGCGTGCTTTAGGTAGCTCTACCGTACCCAAAAAAGGAGAAATAGCGAGTAATTCTTCTTTCGACATAAACACTTCTGGTTTTTTTGGGGGAGTGGTTTTTTGTTTATTGCCACTCGTTTTGGGTTTTGTTTTATTGTTTGCGAGTTTATCTTTATCCTTAGAAGCATTTGTTTTATCAAGCAGCCTCTTTTTTGCTTTTTCGGCTAGAATTACTTTTTGTCTGGCCCGTTCTTTTGCTGCTTTTTGTCCACTTGTTTCGCCTATTTTTATAACCGTAGATTTAGTGGGTTCCTTTTTTGCGGTATCTTGTTTTAGCTTTTTATTAGGGTTAAAAAAGCTGGTATCTTTAATAAACGCAAAATGCGGCTTCATATTGGAATAGAAATTTTGATGCCGGTCGGTCATTCGGTTTTCCATCGAGTCTACTGCCGTTAGTAATTGTTTTACGTTAAGCATGCGCTGATTGTTACGAAATAAAGCCTCGTCGGTTTTTTGGAATTCGAGGTTGGCAAGGTCGATGGTCATTTCATATTCTTCAAAATGGGTGCGTATAAACTCTTTTTTAGCATTAGCACTTCGTTTATTAGCATTGGGTTCTTCGTATCGAGTGCCATTAAAAAGTTTAAATATTAAGGCACTATCGCCAGGAGTGGTATACATTTCGCCTTTGTCGGCTAGTAGTACATTAATGTTGCCTCGCTTATCGGTATGGTCGTGTATTTTTACATTAAATACCGTTCTATTATCTTCGGCTTTACTAGCTACACGTATTACATATCCTTCAATGCCATTGTAAAATTCGCCAGGGCGAATATTGAGGGCTGGTTTTTGTTTGGTAACAGAGTAGAGGAGGGCGGCAAATTTCATGTTGGCTACAGGCAGTACATAATTGGCAAAAGCAAACGAAGCCCCGCTTAGTATAATGGCGGTTACCAATAAAGGCATCATAAAACGGACTAAGGATATGCCCGCCGATTTTAGGGATACCAGCTCGTAATGTTCGCCCAATTGCCCAAAGGTCATAATAGAAGAAAGGAGAATGGCAATAGGTAAAGCCAATGGCACAATACTAGCCGACATGAAAAAAATTAACTCGCCAATTACCGACATTTCTAAACCTTTGCCCACTAGGTCGTCTATGTACTTCCACAAAAATTGCATAATAAGTACAAAAAGGGCAATAAAAAAGGTAACAATAAATGGTCCAATAAAGGATTTGATAATTAGGAAATCAATTTTTTTCAAACTACTAGCATTTAATAACGTGTTTGTCTAATTTTTTATAGCACAGATAAACAGGTCGATTTTTTACTAAAAAATACTTCTATCTTATTCGGTTCTAAAATATGGACGAAGATAAGCAATTGATTGTTGTCAAGGCTAAGGATAATTAACAATTTTTAGAGTATACAGGCAGTAAAAGTGCTTAGGTTTTGCAAGTGCCTAGTGTTAACAAAAAAACAGAAAGCCCTTGAACCATCTAACAATTTAGGCATACAACCATCTAACAATTCAACCATTACTGCGGCATAATATCCACTTTGTAATTTTTTTCTAAAATTAGCGGATTTCCATATTGCGTAATTACTTTGGCTACGATAGGAACTTGTTCGGTAAAACCTACCCCTTTGGCAACATTATAGGCAATTTCGGCTTTTCCGCCTTTGGTTTTTAGCTTTTTTAGTCCATCGTGTAATGCGCCATTTTTTAGTTTGCCTTGGTAATAAGTAACCTTGCTTCTGCTTGGTTTGGTTGCAATTTTAAGTACGTATTTACCATTTTTACGAATGGTATTTAGTGGTTTTATGGTAACGGCTACATCGTGTTTTCTAAGGTTTCCTTTTTCGTCAAACTCTTTCATGTTTTTAGTAGGATGCCCATCTTTAAAAACAACCTCTGCTTTCACTTTTCCATTAGTGTGGTATTGTGTGCGCTTGCCTTCGGGTTTTCCTGCTTTGTAAATGGTTTCTTGAAATAGTTTTCCATCTTCATAAAAAAAGCGGGCTAAGTCTTGCTTTTTGCCATCTACATAATTCATTTCCATACGTAGCTTGCCGCTTTCGTAATAATCGCTTGCTGCACCTTGCCGCACGCCCTCCTCATAATTTACCTCGGCTTTTAGATTGCCGTTTTTATGGTAAGTTTTGGTGAGTCCATGTTTTTTACCATTTAAAACTTGGTTTTTGTGTTTACCACTGGTGCCTGTTTCCGAATTGCAGGAGCTAAGACTAATAACAATGGCGCCTACTATAAATAAGGATGCCAATAGTTTGGAGAAAAAAGATGTAATATGCATTTATTAAATTGTTATACTGTTGAATTGTTTTATGTTTGAATGTTAAGCTGTTTTTTTAGGAGGAACATAATCTTTTCCTAGCCAGCAGTTCATGGTATTTATTTCGGTATTACCAGCCATTTTAGCGTACAAAAATAATTGCATACGGTAAGCGGCTAAATATTTAAACGCAGAATTCATAATTACAAATCCTAAAGGAGCTTTTTCTCCCCACGGAAACATGGCTTCCTTGTTAACTAAATCCTCGTCGGTAATATTGGTCATTAAGGTGTCTATATTTTGATATTGCTGATCCATTGCTGCTAAAAAATCATCGCCAGTTTGTATTTTTTGCGCTTCGTCTCGGTAGGGGAGGATGAGTTCACGCATACTTTTTTCAGCATCCTCACTAACGCTTGCTGCCACCATTGCATCGCCACACCAAGCCATATATTGCAATAACTCTAAAGCAGTACGCATATTTTCTGCTGGGCGATAACTTAAATCGGCATTAGGAATTTTGGTGTAGAGGTGTTTAATAATCATCACCTCTTTTTCCATACTGTCTAATAAATGTTGTTTGTAACTCATGGATTAAATTTTTTATTAAATTATTTCGCTGCAAAAGTACGGATTAATTGCTACAAAACATCCATAGTTTACTAGTCAAAAATAAGCAATTTTTCCTGCACACAATTGCTATCGCCATCGCTGCAAAGTTGCACTAAATAAATGCCTGCTTTTAAATTAGGCAATAAAAGCGTTTGTTGGCAAATAGTACTTAAACAGTTACTCGGTTTTGAAAGCAGCAATTTACCATCTAGCCCATAAATATTCAACACGTAAGCGTCATATACTTTAGGTTGCTGCATTTGTATATAAATGGGACTGTGTTTGGGCAAAGGATTAGGGCTAACACGCAGTTGCATTTGCTGCGAATTGTTAAAGGTAGCAACTTGGTCGATATAGGTTTCTTGCAGTTCCAAAATCCATACATTGTCTGAGCCATGTATGTAATTATTGTTGTTGTTACTAGGATTCGGATTAGAACTGAGACTTAAACCTTCGCCACCAACGTCGCCATCTGTAGAGTCGGTAAAGCCACCTATTACATAATTATTGGTGCTGCTTACTACTATGCTATGTCCAAAATCCCATTGCGAGCCACCCATTAAATCTTGCCAAATAATTGCCCCTGTGTTTTTATTAAGGCGGGTAATATTTAAATCATAGAGGTAATTATAAGCATCCGAAACAGCATCGAAGTTTACGCCTAGTACTACAATATCTCCTCCGCTTACCTCTGCAATGCCATGTGCTAAGTCGTAAGATGTGTCGCCAAGGGTAGCTTGCCAGGTTATATTGGCTTCGGCATCCAGTTTAATTACCCACAAATCGTCTATACCAAAATGTTGGTTTACATCTCCGTCATAAGAAAGCGATTCGCCAACAATAGCAATGCCGCCATCACTAGTTAGGCACATTTCAGTAGCAATATCACTTTGCGAACCGCCATAGGTAAAATGTTCTTGTACATTGCCCTCCAAATCGGTTTTTACCAACCAATAATCTCTAAGACCTTGTGTTGTTAAACTATCGCCAAAAGTGTTAGAGGTAGAACCTGCTAAAAATAGTTGTTGTGTACTTGCTTGATATACCAACGTGTTAATTTTATCGCTTTGAGCTTCGCCAAATGTTTTATTCCAAATAAGCGTACCCGTAGCATCAAAACAAATAAACCACATATCTTGTGCGCCCGCATTACCAGGAATATCTTCATCGTCCGATTTTGTATAGCCTGCTGCAACATAATTACCCGTTTCCAGTCTAATAATATCCAATAAGGCATCATCTTCCGAACCGCCTAGTTGAAATTCCCAGGCTAGTTCACCATCGCTGTCAATATGTATAACCCAGGCATCGGTATCTTCGTTATTATTACCCAAGGTAGTGCCAATTACAACTGCCCCACCATCCGCATCTGCTACTGCATTTAGTGCAATATCATTTCCTAGCACGCCAAAGGTTTGTACCCAATCAATCACTAATTCGTTGTTTAATTTTATTAGTAAAAAATCATAGTCGTCCGTATTTCCATCATTAGAAATAACCCCCACAGCTAAAAAACTACCATCCGATAATTCTATTAACTCGTTAACTTCTTCATCTTCTAAGCCGCCATATACAATTTGCCTATTGATAAATGGGATGGGTTGCGCTAATAAAGAATGAATGTTACCTAGTAAAACTAGTAATAGGCCAAGCAATAATAGTTGTAGATGTTTCATCTGTTAATAATTTGGTAGTATATAGTATTTTTGAAAAATAAAAAAGTACTTGTCACTTTCAGTAACGATTAATTTATAGGAAAGGATAC
>JAHDBT010000176.1 GCA_020630215.1 Bacteroidota bacterium | reverse complement strand
CAGAAAAAAAATACGGCAACTTAATTATCAGAAACTTAGGTTCTGAGCCACTAGGCTTTTGTTGCCTTCCATTCTAATACATACAAAACCCCATCAAGCCAAAAGCTCAATGGGGTTTCCTAAATTCTAGTATTTTATCCTAGCAAACTATTTCACATAGTACGTACAATCTACCATAGTGCGGGCATCGAGCAAGCCTAGTTGTTTGGCGGCACTTTTGGTTAGGCTTACCATTACCTTTTTATTGCGTACTGTATTAGGTAATTTTTGCAACACCTTTACATAAATACTGCGCTGATTAATAGGGTTGTGTATTTCTAAAACAGATTTTACGGGTGCAGTACTGTGCAAGGCATACATCGCTTCTCCGCCGCTTGAAACATCCGAATCGTCGAAAAAAGTGGCGATGCCCATTTTGTTAACGGCACGGTAACTTGGGTCAAATGCTTTGTCGAGGTATTTAGCGTGAAATGCACTGGTGGGCTTAGGCATTCCAGGAGGCATAAATATAGGGTCTGGCTCTTTAGTAATGCCCGCTAAATTTTCGTAAGCTCTTCCAACGGGAACTATCCAACTAACCACAATTTTTTGTCCTGGGTTAACCAAAAAATTGTTTAAGCCATTCCAATCACGCAAAGCATCTACTGTTTGACCATACATTTGCGCTATAAAAAACAAGGTTTCGCCAGGCGTTACCACATGTACAATAGCCTGCATATAAGCCTCGGCAGCACTATTTGACATTTCTCGCAATAATGCGTCTTCATCTGTAGTAGTAGTTGTTGTTCTAACCGTAGTAGTAGTACCATCGTTTTGCATATAAACAGGGTTGCTGTTTTCGCTTTCGTGGTTATGCATAATAATTGTACCTCCACCGCCAGCTTGTTGTTGTTGCTGTTGTGTTACCCAGTTAGGTTTTGAGGTAATAACCATTTGCGCTTCCTCGGTTTTACTAGGGTGCGGCATGTTTTTTTCGATGGGCGACATGGGCTTTAATACACTTGCATTAGTGCCCGAGACACTAGTTCCTCGACGACTTGTATCGTCTTTCAAAAAAATAATATCGCCTACTCTAATTCCATTTACAATAATATTGGGATTATTGGCTTTTAAAGTATTTACATCAATGTTATGTTTTTGGGAAATGCTATACAAGGTTTCTCCTTGCTGAACAATATGTGTATTTGAGCTAGACTGCGCTAATAAAGCATAGCTGATTAGTAAACAAAATGTGGCAATCAGGATGTGTTTCATATCAGAGTTGTATTTTTTTTTTTGGTCTTTCATTATTATCTATAATATCAGTAATGGTAATTCAATAACCCACAATGCGTCTATTTCATTGTGTCTTTATTACTTATTTAGACAAGCTTATAAAGGCTATAAGATGGTTGATATTTTCAGTACGGTGCAGTATAACCGAACCGTCTAAATACCAAGTACCTGCACCATCTACTAAAAAAAGTGTAAACCATTTCAATAAACAGGTTCTTATTTACCACTAATAACATCAATTACAATTGCAAATGTATCAAATTTTATACGAATTTATTAATTAATGGAGAAAAAAATGTTACTTTAAGTTGTTTTTATTTTCTTTAAAGTATTACTTTAAGTAAAGCAATTTCTTATTTTCACTATTAAGTAATTATCTTTATACTAAATTTAAAAACTGTTATCAATTATGAATCGTATATTTCTGCTTATTTTTATTTTAACTTTTTTGTTAAGTGCTTGTAATACGGATACTAACACAACTAGTAAGCCTCCATCTAAGGAGGTACAAGGGGATAGTAACCCAAAAACAAGTCAACAAAAATCGCCTACCTCTGCTATTAGCAAAGCTAGTAAAACCGAACGACCCGAATTGCCGCTGACCTATTTAATGCAAAAACCCGAAGGAGGTATTACCGAAACAACTCCCCTACTTTTGCTATTACATGGCTATGGCAGTAGCGAAAAAGATTTGTTTAGACTCAACTCTTACCTAGATAAACGCTGTTTAATTTTAGCCGTACAAGCCCCTATGTCGATGGGCGCAAATGCTAGTAAATATAAATGGTATGATATTGATTTTGTGGAAGGACAAAAAATTAGAAACCATGATAATATTACAACTAGCACCGCTACCTTAATGGCGTTTATTGATGCCGCTGTAAAAACCTTTAACCTAAATGGCAAGCAAGTATATTTAATGGGTTTTAGCCAAGGAGCTATTTTAAGCTTAGGATTGGCTACACAACACCCCGAAAAGGTAAAAGGCATTATGGCTTTAAGTGGTTATTTGGCCGAGGAATTTAAAGCGGATAAAGCAGCTAACGAACAGCTTAAACAAGTTAGTGCTTTTATAGCTCATGGCACCAAGGACCAAGTTATTAATATTGAGGAAGCAAGGGCAGGCATTAAAGAACTCAAAAAATGGGGCCTACCTACTACCTATAAAGAATACCCTATAGGACACACTATTTCGGGCGAAATACTTAGAGACTTAGGTGGATGGCTAAGTGCAGACATTGATGCCAGACCTTAGCTTTGGGTGCATAAACCCATGTTGATATTGTAATCCCCAACAGTAAATCATTTTGTCCATTAAAACGTTGTAATACCTCGACGTTAGCAGGTAAAACAGTTTCGCCATTTAACAGTTTAGCATTAAGTATAAATGTGGGGGCTACATACACAACTTAGGGATGGTAAAGCACTTTTGTAGAAAACAGCAAATATTAGCCAAGTTGGTATTTTTAAAAAGGAGTAGACATAAACATTCCCAGTTGCTCTTCGGGGCATTCTGGTTGTGGTTTATGAAGAAATTTAGACTGTTTTTTAAATTTGCGATCTTCGGCATATAAAAACATACAACTGCCGTTTTTAATGGTATTAATTACTTCTTTGGAGAGGTGTTTGGGTAAAGCAGGACAGCCCCAACTACGTCCTAAACGCCCTTCTTTACGTACAAAGGCTTTGCTTACATAACTGGCGGCGTGCATTACAATGGCTCTGCGACGTGCATTGTGGTTTATGCCTCGTTCTAGCCCATCTAATCGAAGGGAATAGCCATGTTTGCCCATGTATGTTTCGGCTGTTAGGAAAAAACCTAAGCTGCTTTGTTTTGATTCGGGAATGTTAGAAAAACGCTTGGCTATGTTAGCACCCGTATTGCGGCCGTGTGCTACAAGGCTTTGAAACAGCACATTCTTTTCTAGTAAATCAATTACAAAAAAGCGTTCCTTAGTAGAAGGCAGCGAATAGTCGATGATGGTAATAAGGTTGTCTTTTTTAGGATTAATCACCTTAAAACCTGCCATTGCATGTCGAAAAACCGAAAAATCGAGTAAGCCTTTTAAGCCACACTCCTTGTATAAACAACTAATTTCGTCTTCCGCTTCCTCCGTAAACGTTTCTACCTCTATGGGTACAACTACGTTTTTGTTATTGCTTGTTTTTTTGCAATGACTAAATAATAAGATATAAAAAACACAAAGTGTATATATGAGCGATAAAGCTATTTTTTTCATGGTAAATTTATAATGTAATAATAAGGTAAGCCTAGTAAAATTAGTCTTACAAGAGTTTATACTTTGGCACTAGTTGCGTGTTACCAAACTAACAGTATTTAACAAATACAAGTCTATAAACGCTAACAAATATAGGCTTATTATGTTTGAATTTAAAGGTTTTAAGTTAAAAATTGAAGGCTTGTGTTAGCTACGTATTACAACCTGATTAGTTATTACTAGCTAGTGCTAAATCCCAAGAAATGGTATTGGCAGTAAACCGTGCCGATTCCATTGCGCCGTGTAGCGAACCATGCCAGGTATGGTCGCCTGTAACGTAAATACCTGGTGCTACGGGTTTAATGTCGTTTTTATTAACCAGTTTAATGCTATTTTTTGTTGGCAAAGCCTTCGGAATATCATAGGTTTTTAAGTGTTCCCAATACCTAATTTCTTTATTAAACCAAGTACGCATTTCGGCTTTTACGGCTACTAGCAGTTCTTCGTTGGTTAATTGCGTAGGGCGTATTACACTTACCGATATTAAATGCCTACCTGGAGGTGCATAAGTTGGACTAATAACGCTTGGCACACATACATTGTTTACCAAACCTTTTCCATCGCCATTTAGCATTAACATTGGTTGTGTAAATGGCGGACGGTCGGTTACAAAATACAGGCACTTTACCCCATTTGTTGCTTCGCTAATTCCTTTTTTGGCATTGCGTTTTCTACCTAATATTTTTAAGGCATTAGCAGCATCTGTTGCAATTAAGATGGCTTCGGTTTCTATTTTATCGCCACTTTGAGTAAGCACTGTTTTTTCCGTAATACTCGCTACTGTTGTATTTAAATCAATCGTGCCTTTGCTTAGTAAACTGGCTAAATTTCTAGGAATTGCTCCCATGCCTTCGGCAGGTAGTGCGGCATATCCGCTGGCAAACATTTTAAATACAAACTCAAACATGCGGCTGGAGGTTTGTAAAGATTCGTCTAAAAATACGCCTCCTAAAAAAGGTCTAAAAAAGCTCTCAATCATAGATTCCGAAAAATTCCATTCTCGCAAAAGGTCGAGTGTTGGCATTTCTTTGGCGGTAAAAATTTGGTCGAGGCTTAAACGACGGTGCCGATTGCGTAAAGCCAATATTTTGAGGCGGTCGCCCCAATTGCCTATTGGAGAAAATAAGCCCATCATGGCATTAACTGGTTTTCTAAACGGGTCGGCAAAACGGTAGTTACGGTCTTGGTATCGAATAAGTGCGCCTGGCACAAAACTTTTTAAGCGCAAGCTATCGTAATCTAGCATTCGCAGTGCTTCAGGATAGGCGGTATGCAATACCTGAAAACCTCTATCCAACAAAAAGCCGTCTACTTTATCTGTTCTCACACGGCCACCTACTCCATCCGAAGCTTCTAATACTTTTACGGCTAAACCTTCGTTTTGTAAATGTATGGCAGCACTCAATCCTGCTACTCCGGCACCAATTATTGTTACATCAAATTTTGGCATTCTTCAATTAATATTTTGATAAGTTTATCTTCTTGGGTATAAAGCACTAAAACGTTTAAAAACGCAAATAACAAATACTTACTACTTTATACAAAAGTACCTTCTACTAAAATAGAACCACTTTTAACTGTTTTTATAATTTTTGCCAAAGATAAACAGAAAATTTGGCTCTATAAATCATAAGCATTTTTTATATTTGCAGCTTCATCCCAAAACCATCACCACAACTAACATTTATCATACCCAAATCACCACTAGTCTTCCGTATCCTAGTAACTCAAAACCTAAGGCCTTGTCTTTTTTTTCACCAAATAAACCTTTGGACTTTATTTGTTTCCAAAGTAATGGCTTTGTTCCTTTAAAATGGGCAATACTCATTTACAAACTATTTTTAAATATAGAGGGAATTATGTGAAATTTTTCCGCAAAAAACGCACATCTCCCCTTTATAATTCATCATTATATCTACGTGTTTCAATATGAATACAAGCATCTTTTTTAAACTATTCCTGTTTATTGTTGTTTTTTCTGTAGGCATCATTCATACGCCCTATCCTGCTAGTGCCTTTAATTCGTTACCATTTATTAGCTTGCCACACGATGGCTGCCTTGCTCCTAGTACGATAGCCTCTAAACCTATTGCTAGTGCTTATAGAGATGGTGAGCAATTGGTAATAACGGTTAAAAAAGGCGATCACTTAAAAGCCCTTATCAAACGCTATCAGTTAGATAAAGACGAGTGTAATTTGGCTTATTTCTATAAAAAAAACAATATCAAAAAAGGAAGTTACCTCATTGCAGGACGAAAATATTACCTCCCCATTTATGTATTTAACTACGACGGCTTAGGCGTACAAAGTACCATTGGATTGGACGACAAGGCTGCTTGCGCCCGTATTAAACGCTATAATGATGCCTTATATTCTAGTAAAGTGCATAGTAGACATTTTACCAAAAGCAAAGTTATTTGGGTGCTACACCACGAAATTAAATGCATTAATAATATTGTACCACAAGTAAAAGGACAACGTATTTTTCCTATTTTTGGTAGCAAACACCAACATGTACCGTTAAAAAGTAATAAGCTAAGTGGCAAAGTATTTTACATTGTTGCTGGACACGGCGGACCCGACCCTGGCGCAATGGGCAAATACAATGGTAAGGATTTGTGTGAGGATGAGTATGCTTATGATGTATCGCTAAGGGTTGCCCGTAATTTAATTGCCAATGGTGCGATTGCCTATATGATTATTCGGGACCCTGATGATGGGATTCGTTCGGGCGATTATTTACCACACGATAAAGACGAATACTGCTATCCTAATCAGTATATTTCTCAAAAACAAGGACAGCGTTTGCATTCTCGTTCGGATGCCGTGAATGAGTTATATGATAAAAACCTTAAAAAAGGAAGAAGAAACCAACGCCTAGTGATGATTCATATTGACTCTAGCAGCGAAACCAAAAGTACGGATGTGTTTTTCTATCATTATCCTAAAAACTACAGAGGCAAACAAATTGCCCAAAATATTTCGACTGTATTGCGTCAAAAGTATAAAAAATACCAGCCTACTAGAGGGTACAATGGCTCTATAAGAGGACGGAATTTACACATGCTTAGAGAAACAAAGCCAACAGGCGTATATATTGAGCTAGGAAATATTAGAAATAAAAACGACCAAAAAAGGTTTACAATAGAAAGTAATCGTCAAGCTTTAGCAGATTGGCTATACGAAGGGCTGGTTAAAGATTATTAATTTGTAAGTTTACATTCTTTCACTCATGTTTAGGGACGCAAACTAAATAAGGATCCGTTTTGACTTTATCTTGCCAACCCATCCGCAAGCGGTTCTCTTAGCTTAAATATCCAAAGGGATATTTATTTTGCTGCGCAAAAATCGCACGTTCATCCTGCGTTGACAAAACCCTTATTACGCTTAGGCGTAACGCGGATTTTGCCGCCTTGTCTAGCACAAAAATATTTCCTCAAAATCGGACACTTATTTATTCTCCGTCCCTTAAACATATAGCCAAACAAGCAAATCCACACGCATGATAATTATTACTGGCGCAGCTGGTTTTATAGGTAGCTGCCTTTTAAGCTATTTAAATCAGCAAGGCGAAACGAACATTGTAATTGTTGACGATTTTACTAGACAAGACAAACTTCCCAACATAGCCAATAAGCAAGTGGTACAACGAGTAAACCGATTGCATTTTTTTAGCTGGGCAGCAACGCAAACTACTAACATAAAAGCCATTTACCACCTAGGCGCACGCACCGATACCGCCGAACAAAATGTAGATGTGTTTAACCTCCTCAACCTGCACTACAGCCAACAAATATGGAAATGGTGTACTAAATACCAAATACCCTTAGTATACGCCTCCTCTGCGGCTACCTACGGCCTAGGCGAACACGGCTACAAGGATAACCATGATATAGTAGGGCAACTGTCTCCATTAAATGCCTATGGCGATTCTAAAAACGATTTTGACAACTGGTTGTTGCAACAAACCGAACAGCCGCCTTATTGGTATGGCTTAAAGTTTTTTAATGTTTATGGACCTAATGAGTTTCATAAAGGACGAATGGCTTCGGTTATTTTTCATGCTTTTAACCAACTACAAAATACAGGCGGCGTAAAACTGTTTCGCTCGCACAACGTCAATTACAAACACGGGCATCAACAACGAGATTTTGTGTATGTGAAGGATGTGGTTAAGGTGATGCACTTTTTAATGCAGCAACAACCCCAATCAGGGCTTTACAATGTAGGCACAGGTACAGCACGCACCTTTCTTGATTTAGCTACCGCAACTTTTGCACCCCTACAAATTCCGCCCAATATTAGCTTTATAGATACACCTATTGATATTAGAGGCAAGTACCAGTATTTTACCCAAGCCAATATGCAAAAACTACAATTGGCAGGTTATACAGATGCATTTACGAGTTTGGAAGATGGGGTAAGTGATTATGTGCAGCAGCATTTGGTAGGTAAACGTTACTATTAGAGAAACAAAAAAAGCAGCCTCTGTTCTCACTCAGAAGCTGCTAATAATCCAAACATCAATTTATACTGAATTGACTTTTTTATTGGCGATGTTGTGGGTTGGTTTATTGAACCGAAATTTTCTTAGCCATCATTTTATCGTCTTGAACAATTTGTAATAAGTACAAACCTTTTACCTTATTGCTAATATCAATTTGTTTGCTATAATTACCAGAAAAATCGCTTAGGTTTTCTTGGAAAAAGATACTGCCTGAAATATCTACAATACGAACTTGTGTATTGCTAGCTTTAGGTACAAAAAAGTTAATATTAAATTGTCCACGGTTAGGATTTGGAGAAAAAGATAAGTTCTCTACGTTTGTTAATTGATTAGACAATGTTTTGTTGGCAAGGCTATTATCTTTTGCTATTATTTCTGTTAGCACTTCCAATTCATTATTGGCAGGCTCATCAATTAATACTTCTACTGCCTCTCCTACTGCTACCTCCACTTCTATTTCATTTTCTTCTAGTGCATCTTCTGTTTCCGTCCTTGTTTCTTCTACGTCTTCCACATCTTTAATCATACCTGGACAACATTTGCTCCAATCACAATCTTTCCAAGTGTTGCACGATGTTTCCTCTTGACGTTCTTTAAATACTACTTTTACCGTTTTCTTTTTACCATCTCTAATCAATTTCACTTTCGCTTTATCGCCAGGTTCGTATACGCTTAGTGCTTCAATTAATCCTTTACGAGATAGAATTTTTTCTTTGTCTACTTTGGTAATAATATCGCTTACTACAATGCCACCTTCTGCGGCTGCACTGTTGTTTACCAATTTGGTTACTACCAATCCATCACGACTTTTTAAGTTCATCGATTCTATTAAGCCTTCATTAATACCTTCGGTGTAAACGCCTAGTAAAACCTTGTTTGTGTTTTTATAAGCCGTCTTGTTTTGTTTCCAAGTTTTGTTGCTGCTACTACCACACGATTGATAAGAACGAGCATACTCTTTTCTAGCTTTTAAGGTCGTTGTAATTCTTTGGTTTTGTCCATCTCTTACTAGGTTAATCGTTACTTCATCTCCTACCTTGTAATTACCTAATTGTCCAATTAAGTTTTCAGGATTCGCCACATCTTGCCCATTAATAGCAATAATTACATCTCCTGCTTTTAAACCAGCTTCGGCAGCCGAACTCTCTTTAACAATTTCCCGAATGCCTACCCCTTTTACTTTTTGTTCACTTGCGTCTTCGTCTTGTTCCTGCATCATTATTACGCCTAAAAAAGCTTTATTAGGATTTAGCTTTCCTTGTGAACCACATTGTGCATAACTGTTTAGCGGCGCAAGTGCCATACAAGCAACTAATACGACTAAACTTAAAGTTTGTAAAATTTTCATGAGCTATTATTTTTTTAATGAAAAACCAATATTTCTCTGCGGATGTGTTAGGCAAATATACCCTTAAAATGCGTAGTAAAATGTTAAAGACCTGTTAAAGCTCTGTTAAAGACTGTTAAGGCAATAGTTTTTTTGGTTAAATGAATAATACTTTTTTTGTTACTACTCGGCATTTGCCTTCCTTTTTTTAATATCAAATATCGGGCAAAGAATATCAAATGAGGAAGGGAAAGACCTACTAAAATTAAGTGTAAAAAAATAATCATTCAACAATTTTCCATCGGAAAATTAGACATGTTTATCCAAGCGGTTTACACTTTTTGCTACAAGCCAGGAGGCTTTGAACCCGTTTGGCTCAAGCGAGGACTGTCTCCCGGCTTAATGTCAACTACTTTTAACGTTTGGATAAACAGGTCGAAAATTATAACCGTACGCCCAAAAACTTCCTCATTCGGTGTTCGATATTCCTTATTCGATATTCAAAAAAAATTTTAAAGGACTACTATTGGGGACCAAACCTATCTAAGTCGATTAGATAAATTCGCTCTATTTTGTAAAATAAATGTCATGAAATTGAAATCCGAAATTCATCAAGCTTTGGGTAATATTTTTACAACTTAACAAAAGGCCTTATTTTGCAAAAGCATATGATTTACAAAAGGTTAGTAAAAATAAAGCCTTTATTAATAAGAACTATACTTTTTGTATTCCTTTTATACATGGCATAAAAATTGTTATTACAAAAACATGCACATCAAATTATGCCCCCAAAAAACAAAAATCACCTAAAAACACTTTCACTTCCAATCACAAAAACTTTACAAAACTTTATCCCATTTATCAGTTATCAAACAAAAATCCCAAAATACCAATGCACTCTTTATAAGCATATTAAACAATAAAAAAAACATTATTTAGGTGAATTACTGCTTTTTTTGCTCCCAATTACTAGCATAGTTTGCTTAAAATAACAAATCACTTTTAACTACGAAATATAAGTACTACCATTAAAATTAGTGACTACACTTTCATTAATTTGTCTAAAATTTCGTATATTTGGGTAACAAACAATATTGTCATGAATACGTCAACATTTTCAACAACATCTTTTTGCTTTTTATTAGGGCTTTTTATGTTTATGGGATGCCAGCAAGAAACAAAGCAAAGTCAAACTGCTCCTACAGCAGTTATAAGCAAAGCTGCCGCTACAGTAGCTGCGAGTAATCCTTTAACTAATACGACCGCTGCAACCACAGACCTAACATTAGAAGAGGAGGACTGTGACGAAATTGAAGCAGCCGATGCCACTACCGATGCAGCAACTTTAGCCGAAGCAAAAGCGATTGCAGAAGCAGAGGCAGCAGCAAGTAATAAAAAGGCACTTGATAAAAAAGCAAAAGCAAAGAGCAGCAAGTCGAAAGCAAAATCGAAGGGTAATACCGCTAAAAAGGAGACCAAGAAGGAAGCCGAAAGCTTACGTGCTACAGCAGCAGGCATTAAAAAAACGCCAAAACCAAAGCCAGCACCCGATGCACCTATTATTGCCTTTGCCAACGATACTTATAGTTTTGGGATGATTGCCCAAGGCACCAAAAAATCGTACCGTTTTCCTTTTAAAAACGAAGGCAAAAAACCTTTAATTATCGAAAACGCTGATGTAACCTGTGGCTGTACCGTTGCCCAAATTCCACAAGCCCCTATTTTACCTGGCGAAACCGCTTATATCGACGTAGAATATGATAGCAAAGGAAAAATTGGCGAACAAAACAAGGTCATTACCCTTACCACAAATGCCTATCCTCGCACCCATAAACTATTTATGAAAGGTTTGGTTGTTTCGGAAGGTTTTATGAAAAAGAAACAAGCAGAAATGGATGTTCGCAATGGTAAACTAGATGCCAAAACCGAAACCCCTACCGATAAAGAAGCAGAAACAGCAGTAGAAAAAGCAGTTGATGCAGCAACAGAAATAAAGGAAGCAGGAGAAGAAGATGTAGAACAAGACAAAACAGAGGATAAAAAGAAGAAAAAGAAAAAGCGTAGAAAAAATAAATAGTTGTAAACATTTTACCCATTACATTAGCCCCATCTTGTTTTATTATAAGGTGGGGTTATTTTTTTAGAATCCGAATTTCCTCCATGCATGATAGCAATATTTTCACTAGCTGTTTTTCTTACAACCGCTTTGTTTTTCCTGTTGTTCTATTTCGCATTTAATAGAAGCGTATCGTATTTGTTTTTTGCGCTTTTCTGCATCGCCTATGCTATTATTTCGTTCCTTAATTCGGGGCAAGCTTCGCTACTACCCTATCCTGCAGCTGCACTTCAAAATGGGTACTATAAAAAAAACATTAAAAGAAAACCACACCCCAATCATAACAAAAAATAATTGCTTACATTTACCTTTTCAAAATAATTACCAACCATGACAACAGGAATTAAAGCACAAATAAGCGAATTTGCCGAAACGCCAATGGAAGGGGTAGAACAGTTTTTAAGTATTGTAGAACAAGCCGTTCCCGATACCAATAAGCTGGGCGAAAACGAAGTATTAATTGCCGTTAAAAGCTCGGCAATTGGCTGGGTAGATCTCCTGATGGTTAGCGG
This sequence comes from Bacteroidota bacterium, assembly GCA_020630215.1. Taxonomy (GTDB): domain Bacteria; phylum Bacteroidota; class Bacteroidia; order Chitinophagales; family UBA2359; genus JAHDBT01. The sequence continues at coordinate 954 of JAHDBT010000176.1, read as the reverse complement.
GCAGTATCAGCACCAGCCACCGCTGCCCTATACGCCAGGCTTAGAGTATTGTGGGATTGTTTTATGGAAAGGAAAAAAGGTGAGCGATGCACAAGTAAAAATTGGCGACAAAGTGCTGGTAGATGGATTTATTAGCGGCCCACGCTCCTCGGGAAAATACCAAATATATGGTGGCTTTGCTACTTATGCCGTTGCGCCTAAAGAAGCAATTATACCCATTCCTGCAAACCTTAATTTTGACCAAGCCTGTAATTTATTGGGCAGTTACGAAACCGCCTATTATTGTTTATTAACCAGCGGCCAATTAAAAGCTGGCGAAACCGTATTAATTCATGGTGCTTCTGGCGCAACAGGAATGGCAGCCGTTCACATTGCCAAATTAATGGGTGCTACCGTTATTGCAACAGGACGCTCTGATGAGAAATTAGCCATTGTAAAAGCACAAGGAGCCGACCATGTAATTAATAGCAGCACAAGCAATCCCAATGAAAAGGTGAAGCGATTTAGAACCGAAGTAAAAGCCTTAACCAACGGAAAAGGCGTAGATGTTGTTTACGACGGTGTGGGCGGTGCGATTTCGGAAGAGAGTTTGCGCTGTGTAAAATTTGGAGCTAGATTTTTAATTGTAGGATGGGCTGCTACCCCTTTTGTTGCAAAAGGAAAAGGACAAAGAGGCGCACCAAATGCCAATAGACTGCCAACCAATCTCATACTAATAAAAGGATTAAAAGTATTGGGCAGCCCCATGGTTATTGCCACCAAAAACGATAGCAGCATACGCACAAAAAGATTAGAAGATATATTTCGGTGGGTGGAAGAAGGGAAAATTAAACCCCATGTTTCTCATACCTTTTCCTTAACAAATATTAAAGCCGCTATGCAGGCAAAATGGAACGGAAAAATTATTGGAGGAGGGGCGGTGAGACCTGGAGGGGTGTTGGAGTAAGATGTTGT
>JAHDBT010000175.1 GCA_020630215.1 Bacteroidota bacterium | reverse complement strand
TTCGATCTTAAATTTTCAATGAGTTCCTCCTAGCGTTAGCAGGAAAAAAATCAAAAATCACATCTCAAATATCAAGAATCAAAAATCCTAACGTCAGCAGGAAATAAATTCTAAATCAATCCCCCAACTTCTACCCCAGCCGTTTCTACCCAAAATTTAAGGAGTAAATTACGAGCCATCACCCTACGTCCTGCTGCGCCTGAGCGAGCATCGGAAATGGGGGTAAAATCGAGATCAATTTGTTGCATGGCGGCGGTTACGTTTTCTCTTGACCAAGTTTTTCCTAGCAAAAATTGCTCGGCATTGGCTGCACTTTTGGTCATGGCGGCCATGCCTCCGTAAATTAAATCAATTTCAACAACTTCATTAGCCTCGTTTAATAATAGGCGAAAACCTGCGCTTACCGTAGAAATATCCAAATCTTTACGTTTTGATATTTTGTAGGCTTTTACTACAACTCCCTCCGCTATGTCTGGTACAAATACGCTTTTAATTAATTCGTTGGGCTGCAATTTGGTTTGTCGGTAACCCGTAATAAATTCCTTAATTGGCAGTTCTCGTTCTCCTTGTTCGCTTACTAGGCAAATAGTTGCATTATAGGCCATCAATACTGGTGGTGTATCGCCAATTGGCGAAGCCGAACCAAGGTTTCCTCCTAGGGAAGCCAGGTTGCGAATTTGTTTAGAGCCAAAAACAACCAACATATCATAAAGTGCAGCAAAACGTTTTTCGCTTTTTTGTTTAATATATTCTAAACTTACGCCTGCGCCAAAAGTAACTCCGCTTGTTGTTACCGTTGTTTCCTTTAATTCTTTAATTGCCGATAAATCAATTACCGTAGGCAATAACATTTTCCGTTTGGTTACCAATAAACCAATATCTGTTGCTCCTGTAATAAGGTAAGCATCGGGATATTTTATTTTAATGGCCAAAGCCTCCGCTAAATTATTGGGCTGAAAATATTGTTGCTGATTGGTGGTAATGGCAAAACCTTCCTCATTAATTGTTTGTAGCAAGGCAATCGTGTCGGCTTCTTTAGCGGTAAAATGATCGTTGGCATCAGGGCTGCACGATAAGTAGGCGGCTTCTAGGATAGAACGGTATCCTGTGCAACGGCATAGGTTACCTGTTAAAGCATCTTCGACCTCTTCCCTTGTTGGATTGCTAAAATTTTTGTGCAAGGAAAATAAAGACATAATAAAACCAGGCGTACAATAACCACACTGACTGCCATCGGTATTAATCATTGCAGCTTGTACTTGGTGTAAATTGCTAGAAGTGCCTACATTTTCTACCGTGATGAGTTGTTTACCGTGTATCATTGGTAAAAACACCAAACACGAATCGTAGGCTTTGTATTGCATTTTTACTTGCCCATCCTCGCCCTTAACCGCTTCGGCTAATACAACCGAACAAGCACCACAATCGCCTTCTGCACATCCTTCCTTTGTGCCTTTATGCGTGGGTAACTCTCGTAAATATTGCAAAACTGTTGTTGTTGGTTTTAATTGGGTATCTTTAGTAAAATCAATGTTTACTATTTTATCATCTAGTACAAATGCTATGGTATTATTTTTCATTATTTCCTTTTTTATCAAAATTCGATGAAGTGCCTCTAATCAATAGCAGCTATTTTTTGTTAGTGCAAGATACAGAACGCAAACATAGCCTTAGCTATGGTGCGTATTATAAATACAGCATAACAACAAAAACGCCTATTAAAAATGGGTCGATTATTTATGAAGTGGGACTTATTGCTTCAGCAAAGCTAAAACCTTTTTAAAAGGATAAAAATTTTTCAACAATTTTTCTACACACAATTTACACTTATCCACAAAAATTATCAACTAAAACTCGGCTTCGTCCACATCTTAATCACATTATAAGGATAATTTATTTTTATTTGCTTTTTTATCAACACTTCTTTGCCGCCCCCTATTTTTAAGCTAGTGCAAAATGGCTTAATTTTGAAATGACTGACCACTTAGTGAATGAGAAAAAATAACCTCCACCAATTTAATTTATTCGATTTCCCAATGCGGCGTTGTAAATACTCGTCATAGCCCGCTATGACTGCGTTTTACGCCTTGCCTTGAAAAATATAATTAAATTTCTTAGCGGACTTTATTTTTTTCATTTCACTTATTATTTCATTTTCAAAGAATTAAAGCTATGAAATCAATTACATTTTTCATCCAATTGCTGCGCCCCTATCAGCAATGGATTTTGTTAATTACCTTGCTTATGATTAGCAATGTTGCTACTGTGCTATTGCTCACATCGCCCAACACCAACCCTACAAACGCCAAGCAAGAACAATTGTATTTACTCGACGAAGCTGCTACCTATGTACTCAATGTTAAAAACTTTGAACGCAAGGTAAAACGGGTAAGCCAACAACTTGACGTGCCACCAGAATGGTTGATGGCGGTTATGCATTCCGAATCGAGGTTTGACGCTTCGGTACGCAACCACAAAGGCAGCGGCGCAACAGGATTGATACAATGGATGCCAACTACCGCCCAAGATTTTTCGATTACCGTAGAACAACTCCGCAACCTTAACCACGAACAACAATTAGATTATGTGTACGAATATCTAAACGCCAAAAAAGGAAGCGATAAATCCTACGAAAGCCTAACTGATTTATACCTCGCCATTTTATATCCTCGTGCTATTGGCGAAGCCTATTGCTATACTTTATACGAACAACCAGCCAAGGCTTACCAAATGAACAGCGGCCTAGATATGAATAAGGACGGCAGCGTTACCGTACAAGATATTGACCAGTTTTTAAAACGAGTTTACCCAACTGCTTACCAAGTTAACAAGCCCTTAAAAAATTATGCTCGCTTGTTTAAGTTGGTGTATTAAAGTAAGTGAATGAGAAAAAATAAACTCCACCACTTTGATTATTCTTTTCTTATTATTGATGCCCGCAAGCGGTTCTCTACACTTAAATATCCAAAGGGATATTTATTTTACTGCGTAAAAACCGTTCGTTCATACAAATACTCGCAATAGCTCGCTATTGCTGCGTTTTGCGCCTTGCCTTGAAAAAAACAATCGCACACTTTGGTGGAGTTTATTTTTTTCATTTCACGAACATATAAAAAGGGGCAACATTTTGTAAAAAAAATCGCCCCTTTTTTGTTTTAATCATATTCAGTATTACAAGAAATTAACCTTCCATGTCATTTTATACGCTAATACTAGTTAATTAACAAAAATGCTTTGCACTATTATTAACTTATGCTTAACTTGGAGGCCAATTTGAGTATTGTTTTTATATAACAATCATTTTCATTTAATTTCAAGCCACATAGACCCCACAAACAATTCATCCTAAATCATCCTCTCCCATCTATAATTCAAATTAAAAAAATAGTTATCTATTTACTAAATTTTTATTCAATTATGAAGAAAATATGTTACTCAACTCTTTTCTTTTGCTGTATATTATTCGCTGCTGCTAATCTGTTTTCGCAAAACACGAATACAGGTAATACAACTACTTCAGAAATAGTTCGCTGCGGAATGAATGCACACATGGAACAGTTGATAAACAGCAATGCTGCTGTACGTAAACACCATGCAAAAGTGCAACAATGGAATAAAAAATTACAGAAATCACCCTCGCCATTAAATAGCGAAGGGGGCTGTGAAAATATTATTACGCTACCGATTGCCGTACACTATCAAGATGCCGCTGCTGCAGATGCCGATTGCTTAATTGCACTGGCCTACGACCAAATAGCTCGTTTAAACGAAGACTACTCAGGAACTAACTTTGATCTTGATACTTGGTTTGAGTTATACGCCGATGCTTTTGAGGTAGGCCCAGGAAATACTTGTTTGCAGTTTTGTTTAGCAACCAATAATCATCCTGCTGGCTATGACATTGACGAGGGCCAACCTGCTGTAACGATTAACCAAACTACGGGTGATGTGGATGCAAACTGGAGTGGTTACCTCAATATTTTTGTAACAGATCTAACCGATATACTAGGATACGCGCCTTTTCCTGGACTTGGCAATGGCGATGGAGTAGTAATTACCCGCTGTGCATTTGGCTCCTTATCAACTTGCACAAGTGCTGGACCTAATGATAACTGTGGTTTTGGTTGGACTTATAACCTAGGACGAACCTTAACCCACGAATTAGGACATTACCTAAACCTTAACCATACTTGGGGGGAAGGAGGCTGTAGCTCAGACGATGGCGTAACAGATACACCGCTTGCGGCTGCCGAATACTTTGGATGTGCGAGCCTTGGTGCAACAACAACTTCTTGTGGTAGCCAAGATATGTTTATGAATTATATGGATTATGCAGATGATGCTTGTATGATGCTGTTTACTCCTGAACAAGGCGAAAGAGCTTATGATTATGCGAGTAATTTTTTGGGCGAAATGATTGCTAAAGCCGAAATTGTTTGTCAACCTACCGAATTAACGGAACCAATAGCCAGCATTAATTCCCTTGAGGAAGCAATGCTTTGTCCTGCTGATATGAGCCTCTCTTTTAGCAGCACTTCTACTGGCGGCAACTTATCTTATGAGTGGACATTTGACGGTATAGGCGTAAACCCTAGCAGTTCAACTACTAATAGTCCTACGGTAAGCATAAGCGAATCAGGCAGCTTAACCGCTACCTTAACCGTTACCAACGAACTAGGAGAATCGAGTACGGAAACAACGGTTATGGTGGTAATTTTAACGGAGGACGATACGGCTTGCGAAACCCCTGATTGCGAGGAAGTTGCTGCTATTTATAATCAAGTGTCGAGCATATTGCCAAATGGAATTGCGCCTGCTGGTAATGATTGCGGACAAGCATTTACCTACGAAGTTTGGCAAGTATGGTCGAGCGAAGGCTATACGATTGGGGGCGTGGTAGCAGGTACAACTTATACTATTGATATTTGCACGGGTTCTGAAGCAGGTTCTTGGGAGCCTGAATTGGCAGCTCAAACTCCTACAGGTGCTTATGATGGCATTGTGCAAAATTGTAGCCTTACCTTTACCGCATCAGAATCTGGCACTTACCTTATTTTGATTAATGAAGTAGGAGCCGATTGTAATATTAGCAACGAAACACCCAATGGATTTATTAGTATACAATGTGTGGGCGCAACAGAAATATGCGAAGAAGCATTAGCTGTAACAGGCGAACAAGATTGTGAAGATAGCACTTACACCTTAACCATAACAGGTGGCGATGGCAATTATGAAGTTGCTGGATTTCAGAACACGGATGAGGGCGTTTTTGTTGCAATGGTAGCCAACGAACAAGTCATTGACTTAACCATTAACGATGGTTCGGTTTGCGAAGCGGTTAGTTTTGAAGCAATTGTTGATTGTGCAGTTTGTGAAACGGCTATTACGGCTACCGGCGAACAAAATTGCGAGGAGGGCACTTACACCTTGTATATTGAAGGTGGCGATGGCAATTATAATGTTGCTGGATTTGAAGGTGGCGATGGCATTTTTGTTGCTACCGTGGCAAACATGGAAGCAATTAGCCTAACGATTACCGACGGTTCGGTATGCGAAGGTTTGGATTTTGATGCCATAGTTGATTGCCCTGTTTGCGAACAAGCATTGGCGGTTAGTGGCGAGCCTAATTGTGAAGCAGGCACGTTTGAATTAACCATTACAGGTGGCGATGGCAACTATACCGTACCTGGCTTTGAAAACAATGGCGAAGGTCTGTATTCCGCTAGTGCAGCCAACTTCACAGATATAGTAGTAACGGTAAGCGATGGTTCTCCTTGCGAATCAGTTAGTTTTGAAGCTACTGTAAATTGCCAAAATCCTCCTACTGCACAAGATGCGAATTTACAATTGGGATTTGGGATGGGTAGCTTAGATATTCTGCTTGCAGATTATACCAACGATGCAAACGGAGATGAGTTAATTTATGCCATACAACAACCCGACCAAGGAGGCGTAGTTACTTTTAACCCCGAAACTAGTTTACTACAATTTACCCCTTTCCCAGGTTTCCTAGGAATAGCCACTGTTACTTACGCCGTTTCTGATGGCAATAGCGAACCTGTTAATGGAATTATTACCATTGAGGTTTTATACACTTGTGGTTCTTTTGATGATTTAGATGCCAATGTAATAGTAAGCATTGATGATATTACTTACGAGTTTATTGTATACATTACCATTAATGGCGGCGGATTTAACCAAGTTGATGGCAGCGGTTACACCGTTAGTGCCAACGATTTTACGACCTCTTTAATGCCTGGGCAGTTTTATTCAAGTTCTGTTATTGTTCCTAGCGAAACGCCAACCGTTTACCCCGTTACCATTACCGACGGTTTAGGATGTGAGCATGTTTACGAAAATATTATTGAAGTGGCATTGAGTGCCGAAGTGATTGATATAAGTGGAGAAGTATTAAACGAGGGCAATCTTATTAAATGGACAAGTGCATCGGAAAACAATAATTCGTATTACACTTTAAACCGCAGTAACGATGGCAATGTTGCGGAGGTGAAAAAATTACCTGGTGCAGGTACGAGTTCTACCCTTAACAACTATAGCTTTTTAGATAAAGAAGCACCTAATGGATTAAGTATTTACCAATTGCACCAAACTGATTTTGATGGAACAAGTTCTTCACTAGGAGCTATTAACCTTACTCGTGGCGAAGTGGAGTTTGGCGTAGTAGGCATACACCCTGTACCAACTACCGATAAAGTAACCATTACGTTTGTAAATACCCTAGCAGATATTGTGAACATTAGTGTAAAGGATATGGCTGGCCGCTTAGTTAGCCATCAACAATTTAAAAGTACCATTGGCACTAACAATTACCACTTATCACTTGCAAATGCTTTGTCGGGTATTTATTTTGTTACCCTTAGTGATGGCACACAAATACATACCGTAAAAGTAATAAAAGAATAATTTTTTTGGAAGAACGTACCGAAGCCAGAAGACTGGAACAGGTAGCAGTGCTGAGTAGTCACTCAAAACATAAAAAAAATCCGCAGTACCTTTGGGGTGCTGCGGATTTTTTTTTCTATCAATAGCAGATAAAAAGAGTTTTTGGTTAGGCACTAAATAAGCACATCACTGTTTACAATTCCCTCCACTTTAGGAGTTTCCATATCCTTAAAAGCAGGGCGTTTTTTTAAACCCAAAAGCTCAAACATGGCGGCATCATCATTCCAATCGGGATTGGGTGTTGTTAGTAATTTATCGCCAGCAAAAATAGAATTTGCACCTGCCATAAAACACATCATTTGTTCCATATTACTCATTTGGCTGCGGCCTGCCGATAGGCGCACCATTGCTTTAGGCATGGTAATACGTGCAGCGGCAATCGTTCGCACCATATCCCATACGGGTACTCTTTTTTGTTTTTCTAAAGGAGTGCCATCTACACTTACGAGGGCATTTACCGGCACTGATTCGGGATGTTCGGGCATCGTAGCTAGGGTTAAAATCATGTCTACTCTATCGGTTGTTTTTTCTCCCATGCCAATAATGCCTCCGCAGCAAACACTAATACCTGCATTCCGCACATTATCAATGGTTTGCAACCTATCATCGTAAGTTCTGGTTGAAATAACCTCCTTGTAAAAATCCCTAGAAGAATCTATGTTATGGTTGTAGGCAAATAAACCTGCCTCTTTTAGTTTTTGCGCTTGTGTTTCGCTTAACATTCCTAGTGTGCAGCACACTTCCATTTCCAACGAATTAATGCCTTTTACCATCTCTAATACCCTATCAAAATGGGCATTATCTCGTACTTCTCGCCAAGCAGCACCCATACAAAAACGAGTTGCGCCCGCTTCCTTTGCTTTTAAGGCTTTGCTCATTACTTCGCTGTATTTCATTAAAGCCTCCGTTTCTACCTCCGTATGATAGCGAGCCGCTTGTGGGCAATAGGCACAATCCTCTGGACATCCGCCCGTTTTAATACTTAACAATTTGCATACCTGTACTTCTTGTGCATCGTGATTATTTCGATGCACCGTAGCAGCTCGATAAATTAAGTCGAGCAAGGGCATTGCATAAATTTCGGCTATTTCTTCGCGCGTCCAATCGTGTTTTATCATTTTGAAAAAATTTTGTCAGCAGTTGATTAAAATATTCAAGCAATTATTGTAACTTACCGTCTGCAAACTAAAGGTTTTTTTTTTAGAAAATTAAGCTGCTGCTAATCTTTTATTAGTGCTTGATTGTTATAAATGTAAAATAGCGACTTTTACTGCTTATTTTTGTAAGAAAAATTAATAGTTAAGCAACAGTTTAAAAGTAAATGGTATAAATTATTTTGCTTTCTGTTGCTAAATTTAAGTTTACGATTTATCAATTATGATCGAATTACCAGTTATTAACAACCCCAATCAACCCGAAAAGGAATCGAAATCTAAGCGCAAGCGCAAACCAGATTGGCTTCGGGTAAAATTGCCTATTGGCGAAAGCTACCGCAATGTACGTAAAATTGTGGATGAACATAAGCTTCACACCATTTGCGAAAGTGGCAATTGCCCTAACATGGGCGAATGTTGGGGTGCAGGCACGGCTACTTTTATGATATTGGGAAATGTATGTACTCGTTCTTGCTCTTTTTGTGCAGTTGCTACAGGCAAACCGCCCGAATACGATGAGGGAGAACCTAAACGGGTAGCCGAAGCAGTACAATTAATGGGCGTAAAACATTGTGTAATTACCTCGGTAAATAGAGATGAACGCAAAGATGGCGGTTCTGAAATTTGGGCAGAGACAATTCGACAAATACGTGCATTAAGTCCTACAACTACCCTAGAAACTTTGATACCCGATTTTAGAGGAAAATGGGACAACTTGTATCGCATAACTGCCGAAAAACCAGAAGTTGTATCGCACAATATGGAAACCGTTAAAAGCTTATACCGCTTAGTTCGCCCACAAGCAAAGTACGACCGAAGCTTAGAACAAATAAAAAGAACCAAAGTATCAGGAGTTAGAACAAAATCGGGTTTTATGCTTGGCCTAGGAGAAACAGAAGCCGAAGTATATCAACTCCTAGACGATTTGCGAGCAGCCGATTGTGATATTGTAACCATTGGTCAGTATTTACAACCAACCAAACACCATTTAGCAGTTGCCGAATTTGTGCATCCTGATATGTTTGCTAAATACAAAGAAGTAGGACTTGCCAAAGGTTTTAAATATGTAGAAAGTGGTCCTTTAGTTCGTTCCTCCTATCATGCAGAAAGACATTTATTTGAAATTTAAGCATGTTCCATTGTTCAACCAAAATCACAATATGTTTATCTAAGTAACGATAAAAAGTGGTTGACATTAAGCCGGGAGGCTGAACTGAACTGGATTGGACTGGGCAGCAGGGTTAAGCGTCCTCGCTTGAGCCAAACGGGTACAAAGCCTCTGGGCCTGTAGCAAAAAGTGCAAACCGCTTAGATAAGCAGGTCTAATTTTGCAATACCTCGGCGTTAACATATAAAAACAATTTAGTAATGTAGCCCTTTAACATTAAATATAAAATGCGTTGTACCGAAAGAAATCGAGGCATGGACGACTACATACGCAACTTAGGAATGGTGCAAAAAAATAAGCACTAATGGTGTATTTAATCATTTTTAGTTCACTTACTCCCCCTAAAGGAGCAAATGTATTGGGTAAACTTGTCATTTTTTTCTACTTTTTTTGTTTTTTTTTTACCCCCACACTCTTTTTTGTTTATAAAAAAACCTTCATTTTTCCCGTTAAATCGCTAATTATCAATAACTTATAGGCAAACTATGCTTCAAAAAACTTCGATAGAATATACTTAAAGTACTTTTTTTTCAGCTACTTACTTATTATTTTTGTTGATAAGTTTGTTATATTTCAATTTTCCTCTTATTCATTACATTGCATCAAACTTAATGCAAGTTTAGTTTTCTCTAAAACACAAGCATTAAATAACATCATTACACATATAATAGCACAATACTATTTTCTGATAAAAAAGTTAAAGTAGTAGCTAAAACTAATAAATTAATTTTAACTAAAATTATATCTCAATGAAAAAAGTTCTAATCTCTACAATTTTAATTTTAGGCACAGCATTGTGTCTCTACTATTTTGCATCAGGCGATGCGCCTATGCAATCCGCTACTGCATCCGAAAAAAAAGCAGCTAGTGTAGGTTACTATGATGGGGTAACAGGCATAAAAAAGGCCGGCATGTACTTAAATCGCATTCGTACAAATCAAGTTACTGGCGAAATAGACGCAAAAGAAGTTCACAGAGCACGAGCCAAAACAAAAGAGCTACAAGCTGCTAAAGGAGCCAATGAAATGGAATGGGAATTTATGGGTCCCAATAATGTTGGCGGTCGTACTCGTGCGTTAATTATCGACAAAGACAATTCGAACAAACTATATACTGGTGGTGTAGCTGGCGGTATATGGAAATCGAATGACGGCGGAAATAACTGGACAGAGTACAGCGGTAATACCGCCTTAGAATGTTTAGCGATTGTAAGTGGTTGTCAAGGCCAAGATGGCGATCTTTACTTTGGTACAGGCGAAGGCTTCTACTACTTTGGTGGACAAGGTTCTGCTGGTATTTTAGGAGAAGGTATTTACAAATCGTCTGACGATGGCAATACTTTTGAATTGTTAGAAGCAACTCGTCCTGCTGATACTAACAATGCACAAGATGGCTGGGGACAGGTAAATGTAATGGCTGCACACCCTACTAAAGATATTATTTATGCAGGTATTGGTAACGGTATACGTTTAAGTGAAGATGGTGGTGCAACTTGGACCAACCCACTTACTTTAGGTAGCACTTGTTGGGATATTTCTATTGGAAGCGATGATGTTGTACACGTTGTAATTGGTTCTAAATACTTCCGTTCTAATGATGGTTTAGTATTTGAAGAAAAAAGCGGTACTAGTTTAGAATTATTTCCACAAGTAAGTGGCCGTAAACGAATTAAAGTTGCTCCTAGCAATCCAGAATATGTTTATGCCGTAGCAGTAGGAAGTAACAGTTGTTTACGTTGGGTGCGCCAATCAACAGATGGTGGTGATACTTGGGTAGAAATTGGAACGGGTGGCAGTGATTATTTTTCTCCATTAAGCAACTCCGTACAATGTCAAGGTGATTATGACTTAGCACTAGGTGTTGATGGGGCTGACGAAGGGCGCATTTATGTAGCAGGTATTACCATGTGGAGTTGGGAAGAAGATGGTGGTTGGCAAGAAGCCGATAATTTATTTGAAGACCCTTCTAACCTTTATTACATACATGCCGATAAGCACGATATTCAATTTGACCCCCAAAATGCTAACAAAATGTATATCGTTTGTGATGGTGGGGTATTTAAAAGTGATAATGCCCAAAGTGAAAATCCTACTTTCCGCCCTGTTAATAAAAACTACAACGTTACGCAGTTTTACTCTGTAGCAGCAGGCTTAGATGGAGAAGTAATTGGAGGTACACAAGATAATGGCACACAACTAGTAGACTTTGCCAGCAACGCTGTTTTTACTTCTACCGAAGTAAGTGGTGGTGATGGTGGTTATACCGAAATATCTGACATTAACCCACAAGGAATTTTTGCTGCAACGCCAAATGGTAACTTATTCCGTTCGGGTAATGGCGGTTTATCTTTTACAGGCTACTTAGACGAAAACATTGATTGTGTACCTAGAACTCAACAAGGAGCTTGTACACCTAATGGTTCTATTGATGGTGGTGCAGAATTTGTTACTCCATTTGTATTATGGGAAGATTTAAAGTTATTTATTGACTCTAATAAAGTTAATGCTCGTTTAATAACAGGTAGTGGTAATGAAGATGGTCTTACCGCAAATCTTTGGGTTACAGATGAACCACTTGACTTTGCAACAATACCTCAGTGGTATAATATTGCTAGTTTCCAAAGTGGTGCTAGTGCAGTGGTAAGTTGTGTAGCAGCATCTAAAGATGGAAAAACTATTTTTGCAGGTACCAATAATGGACGCATTATACGTGTTACAGGAATGAATACTACTGCCGATTTACTAGAAAACCACAACTTATTAAACCCAGATGGTGGTGCTCCAGGATCAGGAAGTAATAACCCTGCTAATGTTACTGAAATTGCAGTTCCTAATGAATTTGGTGGTGGTCGTTATATTACCTCGATGTATGTAAGCAATTTTTCTAATACCCTTTATGTAACGCTAGGAAACTATGGCAACGACGAAAATATAATCGTAACCAATAATGCATTGGCAGATGCTGATGTAGTATCTTTTGCTTCTGCTCAATACAATTTACCTCCAATGCCTGTTTTTGATTTAGTAGTAGACAAAGGTAATCCAAACTTAGTTATTGCAGGTACAGAATTGGGGGTATGGTGTGGCGAACGTGTTCAAGTAGGTATTGATGCATATGAGTACGAATGGTCGCCTCAAAACGTAGGCATTGGTAATGTGCCTGTTTTCCGCTTACGACAAGAAAATATTCGCCAAGTACCACTTAGTGAATTTGTTGATTTAACACCCGATTGTTATGTTACTTACATTGGTACACATGGTAGAGGTTTATACCGTTCTTCTACTTTAGCTCAACCCATTTGTGAAATACCTAGCCCTCAAGCATTGTGGTTAGCAAACAATAATATTGCAACGCCTACTATGGAAGTAAAACTGTATCCTAACCCTACTCGAAACAATGTAAACTTAGCGATAGATTTACCAAAGACTGCCAATGTAACGGTTCAAATTTTTGACCTACAAGCACGCTTAGTACAAGAAAAAGACTTAGGTACACAAACCGAAGGTTCGCAAACGGTAAACCTAAGCCTTAACAATTTAACCGCTGGAACTTATATGGTAGTTTTAACAGCCGAAAAACAGCGTATTACTAAAAAATTAATGGTGCAATAAACTATTGCCAATTTATTAAAACCTATTGTTCTAATAGCAGGTAGAGCGTACGCTTCGCTTTTGGTAGAAAGACGGCTTCGATTTCGCTATTTG
>JAHDBT010000754.1 GCA_020630215.1 Bacteroidota bacterium | reverse complement strand
GGCGACTTTTACTCCCTAGCTGCGTTGCAAATACTCGCCGTAGTTGAGGAGTTTACTTTCTTCATTTCACTTATAGAGGGGGCAAGTTAGGGGTTTTTATTTTCTTTTTCAATCAATTCAATAACATTTTTTTCAAGCTTGGTAGCTTTTCTGTTATGTGTGTTCCAGATAATTTCTTCGTTGATTTTATAGTAATCAGTAATTAAAAGATGCCTAAATGCCATTATTTTTCTTCATTTGCTATGCGACAATAATCCGTTGAGATTTTGCTGCCTCCTTCTTCTGTTTAAACTACTGATTGGCAATAAATTAGCCAAGTTCTTTCTAGCTTCTACAAAAGTACGTTCTACTTCCCCCCCTTAATACTCTGTTCATGCCTGATTAAATTATCAGGATCGTACTTGCGTTTTACTTTTTGCAGGCGAGCTAAATTTTGAGCGTAGTAAGCGGTATCCCAGTTTTTAAAATCAATATCAGGATAATTGCGGTAGTGTGCAGTAATGCCGTTGGCGGTAAAAATGTTTTGTATTTTTTGGAAGGCGGTAATTAATTTTTCGCCCTTTTCGGGTTTTTCGTAGTAGGCTTGTAGCTCGCCCATATACGAGTAGGCACGATGCGGAAAGGAGGATACTGCCTCAAAAGCGGGGGTGTTAATATTGCCGCCTAAAGTGTTTACTTGGTAAATTAAACCATTGTTTTTTTGTACTAAATCCACCACTTGGGCAATGGGTTTTTCAATGTCGGTAAAACCTTTGTACAAGCCAGCGCAGGCATTTTTAAAAAGTAATGGCGTTTGTATGCCGTAATATCTTTTTAATGATTTGGCAATATCGGTTTCTGGTTCGCCAATGGTTGTTTTGTCCATTTTATCGCCAAAACTGGTAAGCAAGGGCCGAATTGTATCTATTTTATTGCCCATATCCGTAATTAATACGGTAAGTGTTTTGTAGTTTAGTACATAAGCACCAAAACAAGAAGTGGGTAATTTTGCGGTTAAGTCGAACCAATGGGCTAGTAAATCAAGTGCGCGTGTTTGGTCTAATTTGTAGGCTTTAAATAAATGTCGGGTAAATGTTTTTGGGGCTTTGTGTGCTTTAAAAGTCATATTGGCAATAACCCCAAAATTACCATTGCCGCCGCCTCTACAAGCCCATAATAATTCGTCATTGTTTTTGGCTTCGTGTATATTTCCTTGTCCATCAACCATTGTTAAAGATAATAAACTATCGCAGGTTAAGCCCAATTCTCTGCTAAACAAACCATAGCCGCCGCCTAGCGTTAAGCCACCAATACCAACGCCTGCACACGAACCCGAAGGTACAATTTTGCCTTTGGGTAATAGGACATCATAAATTTCTTTGAGGATAACACCACTTTCCATTTTTACAGTGTTTTCGTCTATCCATTCAATGGCTTTCATCAACGATAAATTAATAGACATACCGCCATTATTAGAAGAAAACCCTTCAAAACTATGCCCCCCACTTTTAATGCCTACTTGCAATTTAAATTGTTTCGCATATTTTATCGACTCTACAATTCCGTCTACGTTTTTACACAAAGCAATTATTTTAGGATTTTTAGGCACTCGTAAATTAAAGCCTGTATTTGCTTTTATATAGCCATCGTCTTTAGCTCGCAAAAATAACACATTTG
Source organism: Bacteroidota bacterium (assembly GCA_020630215.1). Lineage (GTDB taxonomy): Bacteria > Bacteroidota > Bacteroidia > Chitinophagales > UBA2359 > JAHDBT01. The sequence goes on along the minus strand of JAHDBT010000754.1, from coordinate 404 downwards.
CACTTTCAAAATATTCTTCTATTAATTCCACCTCTTTTTCAATTTCGGGTTTCGTTTTTGGTGGAGGTAGATTTTTTACCGTTGGTTTTTTGTCGGACGTATTTTTACAGGCAGGCAGGTATAGGCTAAATCCTCCTAGTACTAAGTTGCGGATAAATTGACGGCGTTGTTGTAGTGTGTTCATGATTTTTATTTTGGCGTAGGTTTTGGGAATAAAAAAAAAGTATTGTTAGTTAATTATAAGCCCTCCCAAAATACACTTTTTTAGGATTTATACAGCAGTATTAAGACAAGATTTTAAAGGAAGCCATTATAAAAGGGGAAAGTAGGAACTGCTAGTGACTGAGAATCTAAGTTCTTGATGACCCAAGCCTTGTCTTTTTTTCCTGCTACTGCGTTATTGC
>JAHDBT010000753.1 GCA_020630215.1 Bacteroidota bacterium | reverse complement strand
TCAAAAAAATAAAAGATACCGATTTTGCCTACTACGATACCAGGGTTTTTACGCCTTTATGCCTCCTCTTAGCTGGTTTAATTTTTGGAATTGCCACTTTGTAAAATCCTCCTTTCTCGGAAAATCCTTTTTTTTGTCGGCAAAATGACGGTTGATAATCAACACCTTAGCGCATTTCTTTTATTTGCACCCGTGCAATTAGTGAAAGGAAATGCGCTAAACTTGTGTTTGCAGGTATCGGTTTTATACAGGATATTTGTCTCATTGACTTAGATAAACTAAAATCCTAAGCCACCCATTTGCTGCTAGAGCAAAAAACTGATTTCTAGCTACTAAAAACTGACCATTAAAAAAAACTGACAGCGCAGCGATCTGAGCACTAACAGAGAGCGTCAGCGAACGATCTGATTGCTATTTTATTCCTCATCAAATTATAAACTATGAACACAACAATTACATTTAAAACAATTCTTTTTTGCCTTATCGTATTAGGCGCACTATTACACAACAATAATTTACTAGCACAATGCGAGGTCATTATAAGCGGCGGGGATGCTTCCATATGTAACGGCGAATGCGTAACCCTTACCGCCAATGCCAATGCCGATACCTTTGAATGGAGTACTGGCGAAACAACCGTAAGCATTACTGTATGCGATGCAGGCGATTACAGCGTTACAGTTACCAACGCTGCTGAAAGTTGTACAGGTGAAGTAAATACTACCGTTACCATTTATGAACCAATTACTGTTTGGGCGAATGTAACTCCCTTCTGTGGTTGGGATATAGAAGTGTATTTAGATACTTGGGGAGGTAGCGGCAGCGGTTATTATTATGAATGGCAAGACGGTTGGTACGAAGGTACAGACCCCTGGGCTTGGGTGCCTCCTGGTACATGGGAAGTAACTGTTACCGACGATGTAGGTTGCTCAGAGATAGTGACGGTAGATGTTTGGGAAGACCCACCTATTTGGGTAGATATTGAAGTAACCAACACTACTTGTGGAGGTGTGAATGGTGAGTTATTAGCTATTGTTAATGGAGGTTTTGCACCCTATACTTATCAATGGAGTGATGGGCAAACATCAGATATGGCAGTTACTTTACCAGCAGGCACTTATTCTATAACCGTAACGGATGCCAATGGTTGTACCGCAGAAACATTTGCTACTATAATTGATTTTGGAGGCATATCAAATCCTAATATTAACCCCTGGGACGTGAGTTTATGTACAGGATGTTGTACTTACTTAGGGGTAGAAGTCGCAGTAGCAGAAGTTACTTACCAATGGAGTACAGGTGCAACTACAGATAGTATTGAAGTTTGTGCGCCTGGCGGATATAATGTTACTGTTACAGATGAATACGACTGTACGGAAGTAGCCTCTTTTAATATTTTGCCTAATAATGCCCTCGATTATAACCAAATTACAGGTACGCTCTACTTAGATGAAAATGAAAATGGATTACAAGAAGAAGAAGAAACAGGCGTAGCCAATCAAATTGTAATAGTAGAACCTGGCCCTTATTATGCTTTAACCGATTCGCTAGGAAATTACGTAGCCTATGTAGATACAGCAACAACCGAATACAATGTAGCATGGGCAGGGCAAGAATACTGGTTTCAAACTTCTAGCCCCGAAACGTATAACGTACTTTTTGCCCCAACAAGCGGACAAATTGCTCCCGATGCTGATTTTGGCATACAAATAATTCCCGTAAATGATGTGGCAGTAAATTTAGGTCCTGGTGTAGCACGCCCTGGCTTTGAAATGAATGTGTGGATTACTTACTGGAACTTAGGCAATCAAATAGAAAGCGGCGTTATTGAATATACACACGATGAAAATATAAGTTATGTTTCGGCAAATGAAGCGTATAGCAGTTACACGGATAACATCCTTGCGTGGGAATACAGCGATTTAGCACCAGGAGAATATCGCACCATTAATGTAACCATGCAAGTAGCCGCACCTCCAACCATCAATATTGGCGACCAACTCACCCATTCCATTTACATCACCCCTTACGAAATAGATTTATACCGAGATAACAACACAGAAGTA
>JAHDBT010000174.1 GCA_020630215.1 Bacteroidota bacterium | reverse complement strand
GTCACTCAAAACCTCATTTTGCCGCACAATTAGTTTTCGGTCAGGCACTACTTAAACTTTAGTGAAAAGGAATAAATAAAAACCCTCCAATATTAATACTCCAACTTTACCTTGGTATATCCCGAACGCTTGTTGGTAGAAAATGGCAATGGTTTAGAGGGAATCGTATCCTGATTATTCATTGGAACAAGGAGAGAAGGCAGTCCGTTTTTTAGGTTGGGGGTAACACACAAGGTATCTTTAGAGCTAAAGGTTGGCACCGAGAGCTGTAATTGAATTTGCTTATAGCTATTCTGGCAAGTTGCATCCCATTGTACTTCACAACAGTATGCATCCGCTTGAATAACCATCTGAAAAATGGTATCTGCATCTTGATAAGGAGCTGATTTGTTGATAATAGTTTTACACTGTGCCTCTGCTGTTTGTGTTGCGAAAAGGCACAAAATTAAAAGGGGAAAATATTTCATGCTGCGATTTTAAAAGATGGCTGGATAATACCTAAGAACTTAGTTATGTAAAACTAAGGTTTTTTTGTCGGAAAAAAAACAAAACTAAAATTAAGCAGCTATAAATGATGAAGAAAAACTTCCAGAACGCTATTTAACAATACAAAGCCACTTTTTTAATAGCGTTTTGGAAGTTTTATCGCATTTAGGGACTCATTTACTAGTGAACGATTTGTATTTTTTTAGTGCTACTTTTTCCTGCTTCGGTTAATTTTAAAAGGTATAAGCCTGCTGGTAAATGTGTTACGTTGATAGTGCTTTGGGCATTTAGTTGGGTGCTAAAAAACACGGTTTGCCCATAGGTGTTATATAAACTTACGGTAGGCGCATTAAAATTGTTACTATTAATTTGTAAATGGTTATTGGCAGGGTTAGGATAAGCCGTTAAAGTGGTATTTGCTTCAATAACTGACGGAACAGCTACAGGAAAACAATTGGGCTGTACTACTTCCTCAATAGCATTAACAATAGTGCCGTCAGGAAAAGCGGAGGAGGTTTGTGTAGCAGAAACAATAGTAGCATCTGGTCCAATTACCATTACCGCAGGCGTACCTATATTGTCACCAAATTGATTACTCGCAATGCTGGTTAAATTGCTATTAGTGCTGCTGGCAATAAACGGAAAAGTTGCTCCTTTACTTGCTTTGTAACTAGCAATTGCACTTTCGGTATTGGCATTGTAAATGTCTAGGGCTAGTACGGTAACACAGCCATCCTCGCCGCCAAAATCTTCGTAAATATCTTGCATCAGCGGGGTGGTAAAATTACAATTGCCACATTCAATAAAAAAGCAATACAACACTACGGTTTGCCCCGCATCTAAATAATTAAATAAAGTATGGGAGTTGCCGTCAATATCGGTTAGGGTGAAATCGGTAGCGGTTTGTGCTTGTAAATGGGTGTTTAATTGTAAACAAGCAGCAATTATTAATAGAGGTAAAATTACCTGTTTCATAGGATTTGGTTTATTATGTAGTTAAATATTCAAAACTATTTAAAGTAAAATAGCCTATTTCCAAATTACAATAATAAAGCCAAAGTGTCAAAAAAAAATTACTAAGTATGACTAGTTTGAAATGCAGTAGCCGCTGTTTTTGGGAGATGTTATGTGTAGAATAATTGTCTGAATTTGAATCAGATTTGTTAAACCTGGTTATATGATAAAAAAACATTTTTAATCGTCAGCAGGAAAATAAATTCTAAATTCTAAATCTTCGATCTTAAATTTTAAATAAATCCCTCTCTAGCATCAGTAGAAAAAAAAACAAAATAACGGCATCATTCTAAAACAACTACCTGTACTGTATAGCCTGCAAAAATTCCCAAACCGTTTGTTATATTATTATATACTTGTACAGGTTCGGCAAAAGTATTGGCAATAGCATCGGCTTGTAATTGGGTAGTTTGGTAGTATTTTACAAAATCTTCACTAGCAGTTCCGTACGCAATAATATGGCGTTGTGCTACTAAATCGGGAAAATAGTTACTAGCAAATTTATTTTCTTTTAGCAAAATGGTTAGCTCTTTTTCTTGTCCTTTAAACAAGGTGTTGCTAAACAAAGCAAAACCTTTGTAAGCTGGCATGTTGTAAGGATTGTCTAGGTCAATTACTTGGCTTTGGGTCGCTTCTGTTTGTAAGGAAACATCGCTAGAATAAATGCGTTTGCTTTTAAACATAATGCTGTCTTTGTTTAAAACGCTTTGGTATAAATCGCTTAGGGTATCGGGATTTTGGTAGTAGCTGCGTATTTTTTGGATGGTATCTAAAATGGCTGTTTGTTTAATGTGGCGATCTCGGTAGGCAATAATATAGTAGTAATTGTTATTGGTGTTAAGCTCTGTAAAATGCAATTTAATTTGAGTAATATCATAGTTGCCATTGGCTTCAAAAAGCGAATCAATGTGTACTTGTGTGTGGGGCATTTTATTAGGTAAAGATGCGGTAGCTTGCACCGAATTAAAGTTGGGGGCATGTACTTTTAGGGTATATTGTGTGTTGGCTACTGCCATTGTTTCCGAATTAAAAAAGGTAATAGGGCCAGTTGTGTAGGGGATTGTAAAAGGCAAGGTGTTAAAAGGTACTATTTCTAATAATTGGTTGTTGGCATATAATTCTACGCTGGCATTTTCTACAAAAGCATAAGCGGTTTCGTCTAAAATATCGGTGTTTTTAAATACTTGAATGGCAAAATTACTGGTGTCGTTAAATAAGCAATTTAGCACTAATTTTTTGTCCATATCGGATAGGTCTACCTCAACGGTTGTGGTAAACATATCTTCGCAGGCAACTAGTAAAATACTTAGCAGTAATAAAATAAAAGCAATGGGGAGAGGCTTTGGGAATGATTGTCGTAAGCGCATTAAATCATTTTTTGACGGAAGTGCCTTGTAATAAAGAAGACATACTATTTTTTAGAAAAATAGTATGTCTTTCGCTCTTAAAGATAGTAGTTTCTTAGTACGGTCTTATTTCTTTTCTTCTTCTTCAACAGGAGCTTCAAAAATTTCGTAGATATTATCTTTCACCAAAATACGCATTACTTTGCCTACTTGTAATAGGGGAGCCGCTTCTGGATTTTTGGTGGCGAAGTTAAAATAATCTTCCGACCCAAAAGCATAACGTTCGGCTTTGCCAGAGGCATCTTGTGTGGCGGCATCTACCCAAATATCTTCTTGGTTTTTGTAGAGTACGGTATTTCCTGCCAATACATAATCCTCGGCAACACTAGTACCGCCTTTAAATTTCATGCGGTCATATCCTTGTGCAATATCTCGCATCATACTCGCATTATACAAGGCATTAGCTTCTCGGCTAATGTTAATCGCATTTTTCCCTTTTTCTTCTTCTAAAGCGGCGTAAGCTTTGGCAAAATCAGAGGTGGTTTGGGTAAAAATACGTGGTTCAAACTGTTGTTTTTTCTCACTTAAATATTCGTAGTCTTGAATAATTAAATGGGCGGTGTATGGGTTAATAATAAAATTCTCGTCGGCTACATCCAATATTTCCTCCCCTGCATCTTCTGGGTCTTCTTCTCCGCTACGAACTTCATTTAGCAGTTTCCCAATATACCTAGAAGCCCAAATTTTAGGAATGAAGTCGTAGGTCTGATCGTCGTCGGTAAAGGTAACATCAAAATTATAGCGTTTCATTTGTCCATTTAAGTCACCAATTAAAGAAATAGACACTTCCTTTCCACTCTTATATCTTCCTGCAAAAGATAATGGAATGGCATTAAAAAAGTTACCAGGCTTACGAGGATTCACTTCACTTACAGGATAATCGCCGCTGTAATACAGTTGTAAATTTACCAGAACAGGGTCGTTAATATTGCTCGTTAATTGCGAAATGGTGGTTTCTGCATTTTCGTTATCGGCAACATAAGTACTATAGGCTTGTGTAAAATTGGCAAATTGGTCGAGCATATTTAGGTTTATTTCATTGCCAATACCAACGGTAAACATACGCATCGTTCGTTTGTTCGCATCTTCAATTTCATCTGTTAAATCGTCGTAATCGTCCATGCCTGCGTTGGGATCGCCAGCACTTACCCATACTACATAATAAGGGGTTGTTCGTTCTATTTTGGGAGCCAACATTTTTTCAAAAGCGGCTTCGTAATTACTAGCACCGCTGGGGTTGGCTGCGTTTACAAACGCTTGTGCTTTTTCAATATTATTGGCATTTACCGACATCATTTCTGGAAAAACTGTTGTCGCACTATCATTAAAAGTTAGCACATTAAATTTATCATCTGGATTTAATTCGGCAATACTTTTGCTAATGGCCTTTTTTACTTGCGCTAATTTATCGGCAGGCATGTTGCTCGAAACATCAATAGCGTACAGCATATTTTTGGCAATAATATTTTTATCTTCTACTAGTCCTGCATCAAAGGTGAGTAAAAAATAACCATCTTCGCCAGGTTCCTTATAAGTAAATAAGGTACAAGCTACATCCCGTTTAGTCGTATTGTAATAAAGGGTAAGGTTATCGGTAATTCTGCTGCGTTTTCCACCTAAAAAAATACTAGCTTCATTAGGATTAGGGCGGGTTGTTTCTACTTGATGCGTAGGAATATAAACGCTGCCTATTTTATCTTCCGATTTAATGGTGAGGTTAAATTTTTGATCGCTAATAGGGCTGCGGGCAAATTGTTGCGTGCTAAAAATATGGTCAAACTTTACCATGCCTGCTTCGTCGGGAGTAAGGTTAACGGTGTAGGTAATGGTAATTTCTTTGCGTTCACGAGGCGGCGTATTGTAGATAGACAGTTTGTAAAAATCTAAGGATGCATATTCCCAATAAGCAGGGTTGGTAGTTGCTTTTACAATATCTCTAAAAATAGTATAGCCCGTATTTTTGTTAATCAACTCTGGGCGCATTTTGATGGAGTCCATCGTAATGGTAAAATTATTAAGTTGGTTATTTTCGGGAATAGGGAAGAGGTAATAGGCGTGTAGTGTGTCGGGTGTGCTGTTGTAAAAATATTGTTTTATTTCTACTTGTGCTACATTATTTTCAATAACAATATTGGTATTTTCGCTCATCAACTCTACAACACAAGGGTTATAATCTGGTGGAAAAGGTTTGATGTAGTTTTGATTGGTGCTAGGTCGCCAATAATTATCTTCGGGTGGACTCATAATAAATCCATTGGCAAATAGGGAACTGGTAATGAGTGTAAAAAGTAAAAAGGTAAAAAATTGTGATTTCATTATCTTAAATATTTTGGAATTAGTTAAGTATAAAAGCAAGTAGGATTAAGGTTTTTGTTATTCCGATGCTTAAAACTAATAAATAATGTGAAAATTTTTAGGAAAAGGGCAGGATAATGACCTAAAAACGATTAAAACAGACAGATATTTTATAAGATTTGTTGAATGCTTTAATTGTTTGGGGCTAAGATGTTTATGCTAGAGCTATTTAATAATAAATTTAATATTTGAAGCAATTAAAATGGCTGTTTTTGTAGCCTTGTGTTAGGTGTTTGTTTTACGTAAAACATAGGTAAGAGTTGAGGTTTTTATACCTTTGATATAAACCTGATTGAAAAAGCAAATTTTGCTTTTTATGTACGACTATTAAGGAACTTTTAAACGGCAATGAATTGTTAAAAGAGTAGTGGTATTTTTCTATTTACATTAGAACCTCAATCAACTTACATGGAAAACCTACAAACAATTGGAAATATATTAATTCTTATCTATTGCTCATTTTTTACAATCGTTACCATGATTACAGTTATAAGGGTGGAGCTAGAAGATGATGTGATAAGTAATTTAGCCGAAAAAATTAACAATAGTGAGCTAGAAGAAGATAGTATAGACATATACTAGACCTCCTCTTGATAACTTATTTTGTTTTTAGCGGCCTTCAAAGTATTCATCAATAAAGAAGTAACCGTCATAGGACCAACGCCGCCAGGAACGGGCGTAATAAAACTACACTTAGGAGCAACCTCGTCAAATTTAACATCGCCTGCTAAACGGTAGCCTCGTTTTTTGCTGGCATCGGGTACACGGGTAATGCCTACATCAATTACAACAGCTCCTTCCTTTACCATATCTGCGGTTACAAATTCGGCTTTACCTAGGGCAACCACTAAAATATCGGCTCGTTGTGTGTGGGCAAGTAAATCTTTAGTGCGGCTGTGACAAAGGGTTACGGTACAGTTTCCTGGTTGGTTATTTCTCGATAATAAAATGCTCATTGGCGTGCCTACAATATTACTTCTTCCAATTACCACACATTCCTTTCCACTTGTTTCTACGCCATTTCTTTCTAGCAATTGCATAATGCCGTAGGGTGTAGCAGGTAAAAAACAAGGCATATTTTGCGCCATTTTACCCATATTAATCGGGTGAAATCCATCTACATCTTTGCGGTAATCAATGGCAAGGGTTACCTTATCCACATCAATATGTTTGGGCAACGGAAGCTGTACAATAAAACCATCAATATCGGGATTGTTGTTGAGTTGTGCTATTTCTTCGAGCAAAGCCGCTTCGCTAATATCTGCCGCTAGGCGTATTAGGCTAGACTGAAATCCTACTTGTTCACACATTTTTACTTTGTGTCCTACATAGGTTTCACTTGCGCCATCGTTGCCTACCAAAATAGCTGCTAGGTGAGGAGGTTTTTTGCCAGCAGCTATTAATGCTATTACTTCTTCTTTTACTTCTTCAATAATAACTTTAGAAAGTGCTTTGCCGCTTAATAATTGCATCATCTTAATAGGGATTTTACATAGAAAATGCCACAAATATAACTTGTTATTGTGTTGATTAAAAATATTGCTGCGTTTATTTTTTCGGCTATTCAGCTAATTGGTTTGGCTTAGTTAATAAGCTCACCCTACGTTTGCCTTCTTTAAACATTAACCAGCTACTAAGCAGCAAGTTGAGTATAATAAATGGCAGTAAGTTAAAGGGCAATAATAAAGACAAACCTAAAGTAGGAAGTAGCACTAAGCTACCTAATAATAACACGGTTGCTAATTGTCCCATACACTCCACCTTCAATTTAGCAGGAGCAAAAAGCAGGCAACTTGCTAGTAAAATAAATACGCTAAAAAAGCTGCCAATCACTAATCCATGTATACACATTGCTATGTCGCTTGCTGCTAGTAAAATTTTGGTAAATTGAGCAAAAAGGAATGGACTTAAAAACAAAACCAGTAGTATATACAAGGCTCTAAAAGGAAGGTTAAAATCGGGAGTGCAATCAAAATTATTACTAGCACCACCACCATCATCTCCACCATTACCTGCTGCAATTACACGGCGATTATAAGATACTAAATAATACAAACCTTTAGCCAGCCAATAAATAGGCTTTATTTTCATTAATGTTTTAAGAAAGGGTATTTTGGGATTCAATAAATGCACCAAGCTGTCTAACCCGTAAAGCGTTGTACCGCCTGTTAAATCTACCAATGGAATTTCGTGCTTACTGCGATGTAAATCCATTTTTTTAATAAATACTTGCTCCTGTAAATCGTTAAAAGATATACGCCCGTTTGGACCTAATAAACCTGTTTCTACAAACTTATTGGTATACCATACACATAAAGGACAAGTACTATCATAAATAATTGCTTTTTCGTTTACCGTTGCCATAGCCTACTACTTTTGTTAATTTATGGAATGATTTTAATGGCAAGATAAACTAAATTTTCATAACTTTCAATTATTTCTGAAAGTTGTGAAAGTTTTTTTCCTTATTCAAAATAGCGGCATGACCATGTAATCGATAGCTCCTCTTAATTAATTTTTAAGTGGTATTTTTTATAAAACTCAACAGAGTATTGTACAGGTGTTTACCTTTTTTGCTACAAGCCTCTCGCTTGTGTAAACTTAAACAACTATTTACATAAAACCCGATGTGGTTGAGTATAGTAAGGTTTTTACAAAGTATAATAATCTTCCTTATTAGTAGTATGCACTCTTAAAATTCCTTCTAGGGTAAGATGGGTAAGTATGCGTTTGGCACGGCGTTTAGAGAGGTTCATCGCCTGCATGTATTGCGCTACGGTTGTGCTTTCGTTTCGCTCTAAATAATCGAGCAAGGCTTGTTCTTTGGAGTCGAGTTTGCGGGTAATTTCTAGGGTGCTTGCGTTGTAAGTTTCTAGGTTTTTAATCACCATTTTACTAGCAGGCATCGTTTTGTCTTTTGCACGAATATACACCTTTTCATCACCGCTATTATCAATGGCATAAATGGGTTTTTCGGAGGCTTCTTTTACGTAGGCGACTAGTACGGGCAAAAAATTAGCTTCATGAATTTCAAAAGCAAGTTCAACGGCAGGATAACAAAAATGACGAGCCGCTTCTAGGAGTTTATTTTGTTCACTAACTATATTTACCATTCCTACAATTTCGCCATCGTCCATTACGCCTATTACCAAATGGCCGCCTTTGGTATTGGCAAAAGCACTCATGGTACGAGCAATTTTATGGGGGGCGGTTACTTGTGTTTTAAAATCTAGCGATACGCTTTCGCCAGTCTGTATCCATGCTTTTATGGTATTGTGGTGGGCTACAAGAATTGGTTTTCGCATTTTAAATGGGTTTGGTGTTTACGTCATTGTTTTTTCTAAATGTATATATGGTTTCGCATAAGTCTTCTAATTCCCAGGCATCTTTTAAATGGTGTTGGCCAATGCTTGTTCTACATAAGGCAGTTAGGTAGGCTCCATTGTTAAGTGCTTGTCCAAAATCGTGTGCTAAAGAGCGAATGTAAGTGCCTTTGCTACAACGCACCTCAAAGTTAATTTCTGGAAGCTTAATATGGTTAAGCGTAAAAGATTGTATTTCTACTTTCCTACTTTTTCGTTCTATTTCTCTTCCTTTTCGGGCATGTTTATACAAGCGTTTTCCGTCTACTTTAATTGCCGAAAACATGGGGGGTAATTGATCTATCCAGCCGCTAAATTGCTCGCAGTTTTGGTGCAGGGCTTCGGTTGTAATATGCGAAATATCGAAGTTATTATCAATGGCGGTTTCGCCGTCGTAAGAGGGAGTTGTAGCACCTAAGTAAAAAGTGCCTGTATAGGTTTTTATCAATCCTTGTAAATCTGCAATTTGTTTGGTTGCCTTGCGTCCAACACAAATAATAAGCAATCCCGTAGCAAGCGGGTCGAGTGTGCCAGCATGGCCTATTTTTTTTATTCGGGTAGCATAACGCAATTTCTTTACCACATCAAACGAAGTCCAAGTTAATGGTTTGTTGACCAAAAATATTTCTCCTGCATCAAAATCAAAACTTGTCTTTTTTTCCATGCATCAAAATTAGACAATACTTTCTAATCGCCCAATTTTTTTATCAACTTTGATGAGTTAAATGCAACAGGTTAAAATTTAGGTTTATTATGTCTGGCACTTATTTCGCATACAATTATAATTTTGTATCTTACAAAGTACTATGCCTGAACAAACCTTTTACAAAAAAACGAGCAATGAATCTTCCAAAAACACTCCTGTTAATTAGCTTAATTTTTACGGCTGTTTTTACGCAAGCCATTAACAGCATCAGCATTAATGCAGGCGACGAATTACTAGCAAACAGCATTACCGCAATTACCATAAACGATGTACAACAACTATTACAAACCGCTTGTAATTGTGAAGTAAGTATTAATAATAAATCGGCAAAAATACAATTAGTATTACCCGAAGCCGACATCAATGTGTATTACGAAAAGTCCCGCTTTGAAAAAGAAGTTGATTACCCTTATTTCCGTTATCCCGACCATGATTATACTTGGACCTCCAAAAAAGGAACGGGCAAAACCATTTTACAATTAGAGAGTCTTTCGCATCAGGGCATTAGTTTTGGTTTGTATGGATTGTTGCAAGAACAACTCGGTTTTGCTTTTTATCATCCTAAAGAAACCCTCATCCCTAATTTACAAAACTGGCCTATACCACCTAATTTTAAGTGGGAAGCCAAAGCCAAATTCGATAAAAAAGGATTTCATTTACACACCCAACATCCCATAGAATTAACCGAAGCCCTACACAATCCCGATTACCCAAATGCCATTAACGATATTACCGAATACATTGATTGGCTAGTACGCAACGGACAAACATTTTTTGAGTTTTGTTTATTAGAAAGCATCCGCCCTAAAAAATGGATACCTCATGCCCGCACCTTTGTAGACTATACACACGACCGAGGATTAATAGCAAGTGTTGATTTATCCTTACACATGATTCAGCAAAAAAGCTTTCAATTATACCATACTTTCCCAAAAGGAATAAAAGGCAAAAAAGCACAAATTGCTAAAAACATGGAAATGCTGTTTCAAGTAAATTGGGATGTCTGGAATATGGAATTTGCTACGGCAGAATTTATTGCTGGTAACTACGCCAAAAAGGAAGAGATGCGGTTATTTATGCTGGAAGAAATTAAAAAATACAATGCAAAATTAATGGGTAGAGTGCATGTGGTAAAGCACGATAACGAAGTAGGAAAAACAGGTGGCGTATTTCATTTTACCAAAGAAGAAGCCGCCCTAGATAAAGAACGAGGCACACTCATACATACTGTAATGTTTTACAGCATCACCGAACCAAATGCCCCTGTTTACGAAAACGAAAACCAACGCCATCAATACGATTTAATTCTTAAAGAAAATAAAAAGCGAGAAACTTGGTATTACCCTGAGTCTGCTTATTGGGTAACTTTTGATAGTTCTGTGCCGATGTTGTTACTGCCCTATTTAAATGCCCGTTTAGACGATATTAACACCATGCACAAAGACAATATTAAGGGACATATTACATTCTCTTCTGGATGGGAGTGGGGCTATTGGCTCATTGATTGGAGCATTGCCCGTTGGAGTTGGGAGCATAAAATAGGTGGAGAAATACAAGAAAACACCCCTTGTCAGTATTTAGAAAAAGTGTTTAACAATGCCGCCATACAGCAATTAATGGAGGAGGCAACCGCCTTGCAACAAGACTACATCAAAGACCAACATTTAATTCCTTATTTAGTCGCACAAACCGTAGTAGACGAATCCCGCTTTTTCAAAAAGGAGTTCCACCCTCGTCCCAAATTTAGCTACAAGTACCTCCGCAATAAAGCGTATATGGGCGATATAATCGAGGTGCAAAACGAAGCCATTCGGCCGCTAGAAGCATTTGCTGAAGAAACAAAAAATCTCCTAGCAAAATACGAAAAGGAGCTTACCGCTTATCGGCAAACTGCTAGTAAACAGCAAGTTAAAATACTACAAGAATTACTAGATGGCATTGCGATTACTGGTTTACGCTCCGAACATAGAGCCAATACCTTGCGCTATTTAATTTCGATACGGGCAGGTAAATTATTAGGCGAACCTATTAACGAAGCAGCTTTAGCAAAAGCCGTAAGCATACGGGAGGAGGCGATGTTGCTGGTAAAAAACCAAGAGCAAAACCATTACCGTTATAATGTCCGCACCCTAGCTACTAAACGCAAAGGGCATACTTCTTATGGATTTGGGTATTTATATCCTGTAAATCAGCTACATTTTTGGCAGCGAGAAGAAGGGCAAGCAGAAAAGAATAAATACAAGGTAATGTATAAAAATATATGGAATATTCCTAGGATTATTGGGTTGTGGGATTAGGCATTAAAGAGTTTAGTTCCCTACTTATTATCCCCTTTATCTCGCCTATAAAAACACAAACTCAATTGTTCTTCCTTGGCTTTAAAACCCAAATTTTGATACAGTTGCAGCGCATGGTAATCCTTATCGGCAACAATTACCAGATGGTTTAAATGGGTAAATGCTTGTTCGCACATAGCGTGTAATAAAGTAGTGCAAACACCTTTACGGCGGTGTTCGGTTTTAGTAGTTACCTGCTGAAAACGCCCTAAACCATTTTCGTGAAACAGACCTGCCGAACCAACCATCTCGTCCTTTAAAAATGCGCCGTAAAAATTACCTTTGCCCTGTTCTACCAGTTGTAAATAAGCTGCTTTTTTGCGGTTAATATATTTCCTAAATCCCACTTCCGAAATACTTTTCTCTCTATTGGCTACTTCCTGTTCTATCCATTGTTGCCAATCTTCGGTGCTGTTAAATTCCTTTATAGTAATGTTGGTATTTATTTTTGTAGGAGCAATTAGTTCGCTTTTATGGGCAATTAAAACTACACATACGTCTAGTTCATAACCAGCGTCTAAAAAAGCTTGGTAATCTTTTGGTGCTGCTTTTTCCCAACAAAAGGTGTAGTGGTGTAATGCTGTTAAATCATTAAAATGAACATCAAAAATAGCTTCTAATCTTGTTTTGTCCTTGCTGCTAGGAGCTTCGTTTAACAATAAAAAATTACCAAAATAAAAGGTTGGGTTTTGGGGCGATTTTACAAGCGTGTATCCTTCTTTTTCCTCAATAATTCCATTTTGTTTTAGGAAAATAAAGTCGGTTAAATAACCGTAATTTTGGGTCATGGAGTGGATTTGTTTTTGATATGGATGTGGTTTCTCTTTACTTATTGTACTACTTCGATGTGGTCATTGCAAACCAAGGTCCAGCTTCAAAATCCTTATCAAAAAACTCCTTGTCGCCTTTACTTTTTATGAGTGCGGCTTGTTCTTGGGCAATGGCATATTCTGTTTTAAAATCGGCTTCATTGTCATGCATGGCATATACCCTCGCCATCATTTCGTGAGCGTAGGCCAGGTCAAAATCTGCTAATTGGGCTTGGTTATTTTGGGTTAATTGTCGGCATTTGCTGGCATATTTTAGGGCGTTTATTTTATCACCTGTAAAAACATAGGCTTTGGCAATCATGTACAAAGCCCGTTGCCTATTGGCCAATTTACTGCCCGAAAACTGGTGCCAATGTAACAGCGAAGCATGGGCATAACTTACTAGTAATAATTTTTCTTCTGCTGTAACTTCAGTGCTAGGTTTTTCGGTAATTTTAAAAATAATATTGTTAAACGCAACCCCAAAATAATGGTGGGCTTGGTCGAGTGTATACTTTTTTTCTTTATCCATTGGTGTAAAATTTTGACTAAGGAACGTTTAAAAAATAAATCCGACAATTTGTACGTAGAGGTTTTGTGCTTAGACA
>JAHDBT010000752.1 GCA_020630215.1 Bacteroidota bacterium | reverse complement strand
AACGCTACGCTGTCAGTTTCCTGCTGGCGTTATTTTGGTTATGAGTTCTTTTTTTTAGTTGTGGTTTTTGACATGTTTATCCAAGTATTAAAAGTAGTTGACACAAGCCAGGAGGCTTTAAGCCCGTTACGCTTCAGCCGGGAGGCTGGACCGGGCAGCAGGCTCAAGCGTCTCCGCTTGAGCCAAACGGGTTTCAAGCCTCCCGGCTTGTGGTAAAAAGTGTAAACTGCTTCGATAAACTTGTCTAGTTTTTTAACAATTGTTTAGCTTAGGGCTATCGTTTTTAACATTAGCATAAAAACTGACAGCGCAGCGTTCTGACTACTGACAATGAGCGTCAGCGAATGATCTGACTGCTAAAAAAACTACGGCACTTCTGCACCTGTTGCAGCTTCCCAAAGGGCGTACCATTGTTCGTGGCTTAGTTGTATTTGTGTGGCGGCTTTTGCGGCGGCTACTCGTTCTATTTTGGTACTGCCAACTACGGGTATAATACCACTAGGATGTTTTAGGACCCATGCTAGTAAAATTTGGTCTAGGGAAACGTTGTGGGTTTCGGCTAGTTGATGGCCTACTTTTTGGATAGCGGCAATACGTGGGTTATCGGTATCTGTAAAAATGGCTCCGCCTCCTAGGGGCGACCATGCGGTTGGCGTGATGCCTAAGCTCAGGCATTGGTCGAGTGTACCATCGAAAAAGGCGTTGCGGTGCGTGAGGGAAACTTCTATTTGGTTGGTAATGAGGGGCGTAAGCTGATGTAACATCTCGAATTGAGATTTGGTAAAGTTGGATACGCCAAATGCTCGTACTTTGCCTGCCGTTTTTAATTGTTCAAATGCCTCCGCTATTGCTTGTGGGTGCATGAGGAAATCGGGGCGGTGCAGTAGCAGTACATCTAGGTGATCGACTCCTAGTGCTTGTAGGGAGTTTTCGACAGATTGTAGGATGTGTGCTGGCGTTGAGTTGTAACTTTTAAGTTGGTGATGCGCTCGGTTAGGGGTAATTAATTGGATGCCGCATTTGGTGGTAATTTGGATTTTCGATTTTAAATCGGGCCGTCTTTTTACCACCTCTCCAAAGTGTGCTTCCTCGGTATAATCGCCGTAAATGTCGGCGTGGTCAAAATCGTTGAGTCCTAGGTCGAGGCAGGCATCAATATAGCGTTCGAGGTCCTTGGTGTTTAAGTTGGCTCCCCAAGTGCCGAGGCGCATCGTGCCTACGATGATGGGGGCGAATTTTATGGTGTTGTTGGTATTGATCATCTGGTAATGGTGTTATTTATTGGGGCTGTGTTTAAACAGCATTTCTTATTGGGAGGCTAAGATAATACAATATTGGTATTGTTAAAAATTGGGGGAAGAAAACTATTCGTTTTGATTTTTCTATTTAGGAACGAATATAAAAAAATCATGGATATGCCGCAAATTAGATGGCACTATGCTAAAGCAAACCTCCCCCCTACCCAATTGCACTAAGGGACGCAAACTAAATAAGGGTCCGTTTTGACTTTATCTTTTCGCACTATCCTGCATTGACAAAACCCTATTACGCTTAGGCGTAATGCGGATTTTGCCGCCTTTATTGGAGGAGTTAGAAAAAGGGAAGTAATTGGCAACTTGTTTAACAGTTTTTTAATATTGTCTAATCAATTACAAGTCCCTTAGAATTTTAAATAAAATCTATTAACTTGTGAGCAAATCAAAATTTATCGACATGAAAAAACAACTAATTTTTATATTAATGTTATGCCTAACAATAGCTTCCTGCGAAAAGGGCGAATCAATGGAGGATACGCCGCCAGTTGTAGAAGACTTGGCATTTCTTTATCAAACCACCAATAATTCAATTACCGTACAAATTGTTCAATCTGAGCAAAATGAGCAAATCAGTTGGTACAATATGCTAATAGGCAAAATTGGAGAAGAACTTGAGCGCAAAGCAACCTATCAAGATTTAATTAATGATACCATGACTTATGAATTTAAGAACTTAGAAGCAAGTACCCTTTATGAAGTTCAGGTGGAGGGAACAAGCTATGCAATTGGGGGTGAAATTATTGCTATTGGTTTTAAGGAAATTATGAC
>JAHDBT010000173.1 GCA_020630215.1 Bacteroidota bacterium | reverse complement strand
CAATTAAGCGAGAGATAGAGAATTTCTCCATGTACTCACTCATATCAATTCTAATTAAAGTATCTTCGGCATCAAATAGGTAGCGAGCTAGGGCTTTCGCCAACTCGGTTTTACCAACACCCGTAGGACCTAAAAATACAAACGAACCAATTGGTTTGCTAGGGTCTTTTAATCCTACTCTATTACGTTGAATAGCTTTCGTTACTTTAATTACGGCTTCATCCTGACCAATAATGTGTTTTTTCAAATCGTCGGTCATATGTACTAGGCGGTTGCTTTCGCTTTGGGCTACTCGTTTTACAGGTATGCCCGTCATCATTGCAACTACCTCGGCAATGTCTTCATCGTTTACAGGGTAACGTTTTGTTTTGGCTTCTTCTTCCCATTTACGTTTAGCGTTTTCTAACTCTTCAATGAGTTTCTTTTCGCTGTCTCGCAAACGAGCTGCTTCTTCATAACGTTGACTCTTCACCACTCTATTTTTCTCGGCTTTTACTTCCTCAATTTTTTCTTCTAGTTCGATAATAGACTTAGGAACGTGGATATTTTTTAGATGCACTCTTGCACCTACTTCATCCAATACGTCGATGGCTTTATCTGGTAAAAATCGGTCGGTAATATAGCGGCTACTTAAAGTAACACAAGCTTTAATGGCTTCGTCAGAGTAGTTTACGTTGTGGTAATCTTCGTATTTTTCTTTAATATTTTCCAAAATATTTATTGATTCTTCCACGCTAGGCGGATCTACAATTACCTTTTGGAAACGACGATCCAATGCACCATCTTTTTCAATGTACTGTCGGTACTCATCTAAAGTAGAAGCACCAATACATTGCAGTTCGCCGCGAGCTAAGGCAGGCTTAAAGATGTTTGAAGCATCTAAGGAACCTGTTGCGCCCCCTGCACCAACAATGGTGTGTATTTCGTCGATAAATAAAATAACGTCTCGGTTTTTCTCTAGCTCATTCATAATGGCTTTCATGCGTTCTTCAAACTGACCACGGTATTTAGTCCCTGCAACCAAAGCGGCAAGGTCTAACATTACAATGCGTTTATCAAACAACACGCGAGAAACTTTGCGCTGTATAATACGTAGAGCAAGCCCTTCAACGATGGCAGTTTTACCAACGCCTGGCTCTCCAATTAAAATGGGATTGTTCTTTTTACGACGGCTAAGAATTTGCGAAACTCGTTCGATTTCGTTTTCTCTACCTACAATAGGATCGAGTTTGCCTTCTTCGGCTAGTTTCGTAATATCTCTACCAAAGTTATCTAATACCGGAGTACGAGACTTTGAAGCTGCAGATTTACGAGAAGAAGAAAATCCTCCACCACCACGTTTTTCCTCTTCATACTCTGGATCAGAGTCGCTAGGATAGTCGTCGTTAATTTCATGCCTGATATAATCTAACTCCGTTTTGAAGGATTCATAGTCTACTTCAAAATTGAGTAAAAATTTCATTCCCTGATTATCTTTATGTTTAAGTACAGATAGCATCAGATGTTCGGTGCCGATAACATCGTTTTTAAGCATCTTGGCTTCTAAAACGGTTACCTTTAGCACTTTTTCGGCATGTTTGGTTAAAGGCAAATTATTAGCTCTAACAGAAGTGTTATAGTTATATTTACCCTTAATCTCTCCCTCAATAGCTCTACGTAACACAATAATATTTACTTCAAGTGCTTGTAGCACCTGAATAGCAAGGCTGTCGCCTTCTCGTAATAAACCTAGTAGTAAATGTTCAATACCTATTTGGTCATGATTAAGCCTTAAAGCTTCTTCTTTACTATAAGTAATTACGTCTTTAACTTTTTGAGAAAATTTTGCTTCCATATTTTTACGAATGTCAAAAATCGAACCTAAAATTGAAAAATAGTTGGGCGGAATTAAAATACTGCTATTTCGTCACCTTAACCCAATAAAGGAGTTCCAATATCGGAAAATTAGTCATCAATAGCAAATATTACCGCAAATTTGTCTGGCGTATCTAAATACAGTCGTTTGTTAGACGCTATAAGTAGGGTAAAGTAGTAAACCCTTTTTCAAAAATAAGTAACGAATGTTAATAATTTAGTAAGGGAAAAGCGTTTTCACCTTAGTAATAAGTTTCCAATTTAAACGAAATTTTGCTAACATACAAATGCGATTAGTAGGTTAACAGTAAGGAGTGTGTACTTAGTGTCATTATAGCTTGAATAAGTACTGCTTTAAATAGTATTTTACAAAGGGGGGAGAAAACGAGTGTTGAGGCACTATTTATTTATACGGTACTTGTTTAAAAATAGTTGTGTTTTTTAGCTTTTTGTTTTATTTTTTTTGCACCATTCCTAATACTATGAGCATTTCACTTTCGGTCATAGAGCGTAATTGAGCGATGTCCCTAAGATACCTTACAGGAGCAGGCCGTTTCAATACCTGCTACTACTACCTGCTACAAAATACTTACCCCTAAAATTAAAGTCCCAACATATCCTTCATCCCAAAAACACCTTTTTTACCTTGTATCCATTCGGCTGCCATAATAGCACCTTTGGCAAATCCTTCTCGGCTATGGGCAGTATGTTTTAAAACAATGGTATCAATTTCCGATTGGCAAGTAATAATGTGGGTGCCTGCTACATCTACTAAACGATGCGAGATAATGGGCAGGATATTTACTTCGTCGGATTTATGGTTGACCCATTTTTCTTTTGCTTCGTGTTGCGCTATTATATCCTTAGCCAAACTGATGGACGTGCCACTAGGCGCATCTAATTTTTGGAGGTGATGTATTTCGTCTATTTGCAGTTTGTATTCGCTGCGGCCATTGGTTAGTTGCGCTAGTTTTTTATTTACCTCAAAAAAAATATTTACGCCGATGCTAAAGTTCGAGGCATAAAAAAAAGCGGTTTCCTGTTTGGCGCAAGCTGCTTTTACCGCATTTAACTGATGCAGCCAAGCTGTTGTGCCACAAATAACGGGTACTTGCGCCTCAAATGCTTTTATAATATTGTCAACTGCCGTATCGGGTTTTGAAAACTCAATCACTACATCTGCCCTTGCTAAATCTGCCACGCTAATATCTTGGCTGTTTTGGCTGTTAATGCGATGGCTAATTGTATGTGGGTTCGTAGGATTTTGTTGTAGGACTTGTTCAATGGTTTTGCCCATTTTTCCGTAGCCCATTAAAGCAATGTTCATTTTGTTTTTTCTTTTTTTGTTTAGGAGAAATTTATCTCTTTTTACTAAAAAAAGACTTACTATTTTTAAAAAAAATAGTAAGTCTTTCTCCAAAAAGTAACAATACTTTAATCCAATCTCATCCAGTGATTATATAAAGCTTCTTGTGCTTTGCTAATCTTATCAGCTTTTTCAATTTTGTAAGCAATGGTATTATCTCGTTCTAAGTTTACCTCAAAAGTTCTAATTTTACCACCTCTGCTAACCATAACTTCTACCACATCGCCAGCTTTTTTCCTGCTAAGTTGTTGCGTTACATCAGCAGTTTTGCGAATACGAAAACCATTAATAGCAATAACTTCATCGTATACGTTTAAGCCGTCGTTATAGCCGCAGGTGCCTCGTTTAATACTTCTAATGCTTATTTTGCCATCGTTGTCTTGCAAACGTGCGCCTAGCGATAAAGTTTGTTTATCGGTATTTTCGTCTACAATTTTTAAGCCTACATGTGCTAGGTGTTTGTTGTAGTCTACCTCGGCTGTGCCATGTACATAGGCTTTAAAAAAGGCATCCATATCTACGCCTGCAATATCCTCGCATACCGTTTGAAACTCTTCTTGGGTAATACCTCTTGCCTCTTTTTTGTAATATTCGGTGTATAAAAACCGCATCACCTCATCCAAACTTTTTTTACCTTTTGTAGCGTGTAAAATTTCGAGGTCGAGCATAGCGGCAATAACGGCTCCTTTGGTATAATAGGATACACAGCAATTATTGCTGTTTTCATCCGAACGGTAGTACTTTATCCAAGCATCAAAACTCGATTCGGTAAGGCTTTGTACCTTTTTGCCAGGTTTATTTTCGTAAGTATTAATGTTAGAAGCTACTACACTCAAATACTTTTCGGGTGTAGCTAAATCGGCACGACGTAGGAGGTAATCGTCGTAATAACTCGTTACCCCTTCGGCTACCCAAAGTAAGGTGGTATAGTTTTCGTTTTCGTAATCAAACGGGCCGAGTTCTTTGGGGCGGATGCGTTTAATATTCCATAAATGGAAGTACTCATGACACATCAATCCTAGCCACCTAAAATATTTTCCTTCTGGTTCAAAATTCCAACGAGGATACATTAAACTCGTAGAGTTGAAGTGTTCTAAACCGCCATAGGAACCATCCGTATTGTGTTGTAAGATGGTATAGCTTTCAAGCGGATTTTCTCCAAAAACATCCGTACAAGCTTGGGCAATTTTTTGAATGTCGGTTACTATTTTTTCTTCATTACAATTACTCTCTCCAATTAAACACAATTGGTGTGGAATGCCTACCGCTTTAAAATCAATAATTTTATGGTTGCCAATCTCAATGGGCGAATCTGCCAACATATCAAAGTTGGGCGATTGCAAAGTCCATTTGTCTCCTTTTTTGGCTGGCTTTAAAGCGGTAGAAATTTCTTTCCAATCTTTATAAGGATTTATTTTAATGGTAGCAGGTACATCTAGCATCCCATCAATAAACATCATTACACTAGCTGGATTAATCACCGCATGGTCGGCATCCACAAAGCTGGTACGTACACTCATTTCGTAGGCATACACACGGTAGCGCACACTTACATTTTTGGTGTTTTTGGTACGCACACGCCAAGTGTTTTTACTTATCTTATTACTCAATACCTCCTTACTATTGGCCGAAGCGGCAAAGCCTTCAACATTTCTGGCAAACTCCCTGATCATATATGACCCCGGTGTCCATGCCGCCATTTTTATATCTATATAATCCTGATTCAGGTTTTTAATGTCCATTACCACCTCAATATAGTGGGTATGTGGTTCATCCATATTAAGCGTATAACTCAATGTTGGTTGTACCAAATTTGCAGTATTAATCAGGTCTGCTTCTGTTGTGTTTATGTCTGTTACTATGCTCATTATTGTCAATAAAATGAAAAAAATAGGATGTTGCATGGAGTAGAGATTTGGTTTTAAAAGTGGTGTAGTTTTAGCAGTCAGCTCGTTCGCTTCGCTCTCTTGTCAGCGATCTGACAGTAAGCGCCAGCGAACGATCTGATTGCTGACCGCTATTATTTACGAAAGACTAGGAGCCAAATTATAAATATAAGCATATTTTTCCCGTGCGTAATCCATAAAATACTTAAAGTTTAGTTTTTCTCCCGTTAGGCGCACACATAATTCTTCGGCACTAAACAGTTTGCCGTGTTGGTGAATATTGGTGCGTAACCAGTTAAACATTGGTTCCATATCGCCACTAGCAATAGCTTGTTCTAGGTTGGGAATATCTTGTTTTGCTTGGTGGTAAAATTGGGCGGCATAAAAACTTCCTAGTGAGTAAGTAGGGAAGTAGCCAAAACTACCATGGGACCAGTGAATATCTTGCAAAACGCCTTCTGCATCAGAAGGAACATCAATGCCTAAGTATTCTTTATAGCGTTGGTTCCAGGTGTTGGCCAAGTCTTTTACTTCAATACTCCCTTCAATCAATGCTTTTTCAATTTCGAAACGTACTAAAATATGGAAGTGATAGGTCAACTCATCGGCATTGGTACGAATTAAAGAGGGGGCAACCTTGTTCATCGAACGGTAGAAGCTTTCGAGTGCTATGGTATTTAAATTTTCAGGAAAAATGTTTTGTAAGTTTTTGTAATTGGCTTTCCAGAAAGGCAAAGATCGGCCTACATTGTTTTCCCATAAACGAGATTGCGATTCGTGAATACCTAAAGAGATGGCTTCGCCTGCTGGCAATCCATAATTTTCGGTTTTAAAACCTTGCTCATACAAGGCATGTCCTCCTTCATGAATGCAACTCCACAACATTTCGTGGAAATCGTTTTCATTGATGCGAGTCGTTACTCGTACATCCGTAGAACCAAAACTCGTAGTAAACGGATGCGCCGAAACATCTTGGCGACCTGCTTGGAAATCGTAGCCCATTTGCTTTAAAATTTCTAGGCCAAAATTCCATTGTTTGTCTTTATTATAGTGTTTGTACATCCAATCGCTTGCGACTTGTTCATGGTCGCTAATTTCTTTTACAAACTCTACTAATTGGCGACGCACATCGGCAAACAGTACATTTAAGTTGGCCGTTTTTTCACCTGCCTCATACTCATCCAATAAAGCATCATAAGGATGGTCATCATAACCAATAATTTCGCACTCTTGGCGTTTTAAATCCACCATTTTTTCTAGGCTAGGGGCAAACAAACTAAAATCGTTGGCAGCTTTAGCCTTGCGCCATGCCTGAAAACACTCGGAAGTAGTACGAGATAACTCGATAACAAACTCCTTAGAATATTTTTGTTTTTTGTTGTACAACTTTACCGTATGTGCTACATTGCGGCGTTGCTCTTCGGTAAGCGTATTGGCATTGGCTTGTAGCTGTTGTAATAAATCGCCCAGTTCTTTAGAAACCGTTAATTCATACGAAATGCCTGCTAAAGTAGATAATTGCTGTGCTCTTATTGCCGACCCTTTTGTGGGTAATTGGGTTTCTTGATCCCAACTTAAAACGGCAATGGAATGATTCACATCGGCTATGCGACGCAGTTTATCTGTGTACTGTTCATATAGTGTCATCTGCGGAAAAAATTTGATTGTTTATTGATTAAATTTGTTTTTTTTAGTGGTCAGATCGTTCGCTGACGCGCTGTCAGGAGTCAGACCGCTTCACTGTCACTTTTATATGCTGGCGGTTTTTAGTGATTGGTAGGTCGCCTATTTATTTCGGTATTGTATCCTGTTCCATATACCAATTACCACGTACCAACTACCATTTATCAACTACTTGTGCAACACCCTAGTTTCGGTACCTAAATCAGTATTGGGTGTTTGCGAATATGTGTTGGGATTTGAGGTATTGGCAGCAGGTTTCGCACCAGCAATGCCTAACAGTAAAAATAGCCATCCAATAATAAAAAAAGTGCCGCCAATTGGGGTAATAGGGCCAAGCCATTGGTAGTTGTTTAAACCAATAATGCTATGTGTTGCGAGCAAATACAAAGAGCCAGAAAAACAGATGATTCCTAGCACAAATAGGAACCCCGCAAGGTTCATTAATTTACTCGGGTACTTGTTGACGAGTAAACCCGTAAATAGTAGCGCGAAAGCATGGTAAAATTGGTAGCGCACACCTATTTCAAAGGTTTGCAATTGAGGGGCTTTTAGGAGGGCTTTTAAACCATGTGCGCCAAAGGCACCTAAACCTACGGCTATGGCAGCCATTAAACAGCCTAATATTAGATAGCTTTTTTTCAAGGGAGAAAGAGTTTATTTATGGCAGATATTGGTGTAAGTAGCTAAAAAGTTTTTAATTTCGCTTTTTGTTTTAAGAGCTTATAAATACACCAATCCCAAAAAGGATACAAAAATAGTAATATTTCAGCGAATGAAGAGAAAATTAACGATTATTGTAGCATTCCTGATATTTATGATATTGATATTACGGTATACTTTTAGCAATGGCGAACGCAAGCAATTGTTTTCGGCAGTACCTAAGAGTGCTATTGCATTATTAGAAGTAAGTCAAGTACAGGAACGATACCAACAATTACAGGAAATTCCTTATTGGAAAAACCTAAGTAAATCAAAAATTGTAAAAGATTTAATAGACAATTACCAATTGGTAGATTCGGTGATTGTGCAATTACAACAAGGCACTTTTAAACAAGCCACCAGTATGGTAGCATCTTTGCATATTACCAAAGTAGATGAGGTAGGTTTTGTCTTACTGCGCCCTACTACTTTATCGCAAGAAACATTGTTGTTACTGCTACAACAGCAAGAACAAAAAGGAGCCAAACTAAGCAGCCATATTTTTAGAGGTTTGCCTATTTATCAGCTTCAATGGGCCAGTAAAAACGAACGGCTTTGCGTAACCCTAGATAATGGACTCTTGGTAAGCAGTAAATATCCTTTTTTAGTAGACGAGGTGGTGCAGCAGATGAACCAATCTGCAGGTAATGGTTTTTGGAAAAAGGCCCGCAAACCAGTAGCAGGGGAGGCGCAATTACATTTAAACTTTGCCAATACTTCGTCCTTATCTAAAGTGTTTTTACAATCAGACGAAACTAATTTTTTTCACTATCTGCAAAACAATGCAACATGGCAAAAACTAGGCATCTCTTTTAAAGAAACAGGCATTGCTTTGGAAGGGCTTACCGAACTGAAGAAAAACAATAACTGTATGCAAGCCGTATTAAAAGCACCACCACATAAAGGGGACTTAAAAATTGCGAATATTGTTCCGTTTAATACTTGTTTTCTAAGCCATTTTCAAGTAGCAAATTTTAAAGATGTTTACCACAAAAACCAAAACCATGCAAGCGATTTTGATGTGGCTACCAATACTTGGATGGGCAACGAGTGGGCATACGGCTTTGTAGAGCCTACTAGCGAATGGTGTGCCAATACCAGCTTTTTAGCAATGGAGTATACTGATAAATTGCAAGTAGAAGAAACGCTGAAAAAGTATTCGGTAACGCAGATAGGAAGCAGAACGGTTACCTATAATAGTATGGATTTGCGACCTATAGATATGAGAATGGTAGCCAACTATTTAGTAGGAGAAAAAATAGGCACTTACTTTGGCGAAGCGTATTATACCCTAGTAGGCGATTTTGTATTAGTAAGCAGCAACCTTAATTTTTTAAAGGTAATGCTCGATAATTATACCAAAGACCAAGTATTGGCACAAGAAGCGGATTTTGCTAATTTTTTACAAGGAGGTAAGGTAAACAGCAATACCTTTATATATGCTACGCCTACTAAAATGAAAACCTTTTTCGATAAAAACTCCTCTAAAAAGTTTGGGGAAAACATAGCAGCAAATTTTAACAGTTTCGTTCCCTTTTCGCCCGTTTATTTGCAGTTAAGTGGCAAAGCAGGCAATGTACTAAGCCAAGGATTTATTCCCTTTGCATCGCCGCAGCAAAATGCCACACAACAAACCAATAAAACCCCTGCCACCTTGGTTTGGAGTACGCCTTTAAGTGCGCCTATAAAAATGCAGCCACAGGTATTGCTAAATTACGAAACCAAAGAACCACAAATTTTAGTGCAAGATGTACGCAACCAACTGTACCTAATTAATAACGATGGCAAAATTGCTTGGCGAAGGGAACTCGCTAAACCCATTTTAAACACCATTCAGCAAATAGATTTTCACAACAATGGCGTGTTGTATTATATTTTTAATACCCAAGATGAAGTGTATGTTTTAGATAAGGATGGGAGGGATGCCAACAATTATCCGATTCAGATAACTTGGCCTGCTGCTGCGGGTTTGGGCTTAGTAGATTTTAAAGGCGATAAAAACGAGGAGTTTTTTATTCCTTGTACCAATAGCACCGCTTACGGATACGAGTACAGCGCACGCCCCTTAAGAGGATGGAGCCCCAAAGTATCTTTGCCATTGGTAACCTTTCCGCCCAAAATAATGCGAGGCCTGGACGGACGAGAAATGTTGGTACTTGCCAACGAACGTGGCGTGATATACCTGCTGGCCGAAAATGGAGATTTTATACATCAGATACTGCTAAACGGTCATATTATTGCTGCACCAGAAGTAGACAATAGAAAAGGGGAGGAGAAAGTAGTGGTAACCACCAAAAATGGAGAAACACACGTCATTAATGCCCATGGACATAAATGGGGACGTTTTTATATAAATATTAGTACTACCCACGATTTTTGTACCGCCAACATAACAGGAGACGAATTAGAAGAGTACGTATACATGACCAATGCAAAAGTATATGTGTTCGACGCTTCTAGGCGTTTGCTAGAGTATACCTTCCCAAACGAGGCACAACCGAACGATATTTTTGAAATACAATTAACTGGCCGTAACTTTGCACAAATTGGTGCCTACTGTGGCAACACCAACAACATTTTTTTACTAGAAAATGCAGGCAATAACAGCTTCCATCCCGACTTCCCATTACAAGCAAGTAGCCCCTTTGTTGTGACCGATTTGTTTAGCAATGGCAAAAATGTACTCGTAGCTGGTGGCTTAGAAAACAATATTTTTGCGTATCAATTGAGGTAGGTTTTTTGGTAGAAAGTAGAAGGCCTTGGAACGGTTGCAGATTTGCAGGGATGACCGACATAACAGTCCTTAACTTGACAGACTACTTAGTCTTGTATAAAAACAATTCAGCATAAAAACAATAAAACAATTCAGCATAAAAAACAATTCAACCATTCAAAAAATGTCCAAAAAACTAGGAAAAATTTCTCAAATAACCATTGGCTGCAAAGACGTTGCCGAGTCGTATAAAACCTATGAAAAACTGGGTTTTAAAAAAATAATTGCCCAAGGCGAACAGCCCAATAAATGGATGCAAATTACCGATACCTCTCTGCTTATTTTACTAAACGAGGATGGACTCGATTACATCGGCTTAACTTATTTTCATCCTAATTTAGAAGATAAAGTAGCCGACCTAGAAGCCAAAGGAATTAAAATAGCACAAAAAAGCGAACACGAGGGGCAACTTTTCCAAGTATTGTTTGCTTCGCCAGATGGTTTGTTTATTAACCTAATTAACCACGCTGCTACAGAAATGTACCAGCCCGATGGCGTAAATATTATGAGCCTGCCAGAAAAAGAGTGGGCAAATACCGAACGTTATCCGAATAAAGAATGTGGCTTTTTTGGAGAATTGTGCCATCCCGTTACCAATATGAAAAAATCAGTAGAGTATTGGAAATTGTTGGGTTTTGATGCCGTAAGCGTTAACCAAGCACCTTACCCTTGGGCAATTATGTACGATGGAAAAAACATAGTAGGCTTGCACCAAACCACCGATTTTAACCACCCAGCCATTACCTATTTTGCCAAAGATATGGGCGAACGAGTAAAAGCCCTAGAAAAAGCAGGCGTGCATAGCATCGAAGTTTTTGGTGGTCATGGTGGAGGCGATAGAAACAATGTAATTGTACATACACCCGAAGGGCAGCATTTCTTTTTGTTTAGTTTTTAAAATGTGACTTGAATGTAAGTGACATGCTTATTTGTTTTTTTAAATAAATTAATGTGTTTAGCTATGAATAAATATAGACCTAAAAGATCGGAAATAAC
Source organism: Bacteroidota bacterium (assembly GCA_020630215.1). Classification (GTDB taxonomy): domain Bacteria; phylum Bacteroidota; class Bacteroidia; order Chitinophagales; family UBA2359; genus JAHDBT01. Next base: position 1,927 of record JAHDBT010000173.1, on the reverse strand, counting down.
AGGCGAACCTCTTTTGGATGATGGAATGCAGCCTAGTGAGCGAGATATGGATACAATAGAAGAATTGTATGAATGTGTTGTAGATGGATACGCTACAGCTGATACGATTTTTGAATTAGATAAGCTAATTAAACGTTATCCTAATAACAGCTCCCTCAAAAATTACTTAGCATTAGCCTATCAGCGGATGGGAAATGAGGAAAGGGGAAGAGAAGTCCATCTACAGCAATTAGCCGAAGAACCAGAGTACCTATTTGCTCGTACTGCTTAATAGAATCTTATTTAACAGCCGACGAAATAGAAAAAGCAGGCGCATTATTTGAAGGGAAATATGAATTAAAACAACATAGATTTAATGCTAAAGTATATCATGAGTCAGAGGTATTTGCATTTTATGTAGTACTTGGTAAGTATTATCTTGCTAAAGGGGAGACAGAAGAAAAAGTAAGAGACATTTCTAATTATTTAATAAGCACAATACCAAGCTATCATAAAATGTCGCAATTAGAAATGCTTTTATATGGAGATATTATAAGAAAGAAATTGTTTGAACTTTCAGCAATAGAGGAACAAATTATTAAGGTAGCAGGAAAAGTATATGATAAAACCAAACAAACTACCGTAGCACCTAGTTTTAATCACCCAATTATTAACCAACTTTACAAGCACGATTTTTCGATTGAACAAACCCTAATTACCGAAATTTTAGCCCTCTCTCGCCCAACGCTTATTCAAGATTTAGAAACACTTTTAAAAGATTGCATCTATAGATATGAATTTTTTAAAGCAGAATTAGAGGAAAATTACGAAGAGGATAGGTATTATATGGCTCATCATGCCCTTTCGTTTTTGGCAGAGTTAAAAGCAATAGAAAGTTTGCCCACTGTTTTTTACTTTTTAGAACAAGGCCCAGATTTAATTAGTTTTTGGTTAGGCAGATTTTATGGAGATGGTATAAGCGACTATTTATTTAATATAATTGATGACGATCTTGCCTTATTGACTGATTTTATGACACAACCTGATATTAATACTTCCGCAAAACTAGGGGTAGTAAACACAGGAATTATATTTGGACAAAAATACCCTGAGAAAAGGAAACAACTTGCCGAATGGTACAGCACAATTATGCGGTTTTATATTGATAATAAAGCCGATGCTGCTATATTTGATGAGGTTATTGTAGACGCATTGATTGACGGAGCAGGTGTTACCAAAGTAGCAACTATAAAAGAGCAAGTAGCACGTTTATACGAATTGGAAATGGTTAATGTAGACTTTGTTGGAACTTATGAACAGTTTGAGAAAAGAATGGAAGAAGAGGATGACGAAGCAATAAGGAAAACCTATAATGATATTTATGAGCGATATATAAAAGAATATGAATTAATAGAAGAAACTAAAAACGCTAATTTAGAGGAGTTTTTTAATGATTTTGGTTTGAGTCTAAACAACGACGATGATGATGAAATCTATTTACCACCCTATAATAATGTTTATGAAGAACATAGAAGCCCTTATGCTCCTGATGATGAGTATGATAGGTATTCGCATCAAACCGTAAAAAGAGAAGGGCCTAAAATTGGCCGTAACGATCCCTGTTCTTGTGGTAGTGGTAAAAAATACAAAAAGTGTTGTTTAAAAAAATAAACCCATCTTTGTACAAGGAAAAAAACGAATGGATTATCGCAGATTTAACATTACGAAGCCTTTGTACTTGACAATTGTATTGGCAAGCCGCTAGTACAGAAAAGCTACCAAAGACTTGCTGTTCGGCAGTTTACAAACTTCCTTTTAAATTAACGTAAACTAGCGATTATAAACAAAAATAAATACCTGATTTATAGTAATTGATGCTTGACCGAAAAAGGTTAAGCCATTAACAGTTAGAGTGTTAGATTCTGTTTTAGATAAAATTTTTATTTTT
>JAHDBT010000172.1 GCA_020630215.1 Bacteroidota bacterium | reverse complement strand
TTGATGTAAACTTAAACAACTATTTGCACAAAACCCGATGTGGTTGAGTATATATCGGTGTTCAAAAGTAGGGGACTACCCTAGCAACTTAGGATAAGGCGAATTTAAAAAGCCTACACCAAACAACATCTCAGCAAATGAACCTCCCCCAATAAACAAGGGTAATCAACTACAAATACAACCTCCAAGCCTCCAATTCCATCTTCCTAAAAAATAGTTGATTAATCCCCTTTGTCTATGTCCACAAAAACCACCATAAATTCACCCCAAAATACCGCTACCCATTATTATTTATATGCCCTAGCATTCCTATTTATTATTGTACTAAAAATGCTATTGGGCAATGCAGAAGTAACGGCTTTTAAATGGCTGTTAGTTCCTACGGTTGCGCTAGTACAACTATTTACCAATCACTCCTTTAGTTTCCATGAGGCGTATGGTTATGTTGCACAGGAAATTTACCAACCTTTTGTTATTGAGCAAAGTTGCGCTGGACTTAATTATTTTACCCTCGCCTTTTTAATGGCCACTTTTTCCTTTTTACACCATCCTAAATTACCACGCTTTCAACACAAAATAGGGGCGTTACTAGCTTTTGCCCTTAGCAGTTACGTGTTTACTATGCTAGTAAATAGCTGCCGAATTATTGTTTCCGCTAATTTACTAGAAGTCAGTATTCATTACGAACTACTAGGCAAACCAATGGTGCATTTAATGGTAGGCGTATGCTGCTATTTTACCTTTTTAGTGCTCTACTATTGCACCTGGAAGTATCTTTTTTTTAGTAGAACGCAGCAGGTATTTTTATAGAAGTTAGGAGCAATCAACAATAAAACAATTCAACAACAAAACAATTTAATAATAAAGCCATTTAACAATTTAAACCATGAAACACCTCCAACACCCCTTATGGATTTTAATTACTGCCATCATTCCACAAATTATTTTGTTTAGTTTGTATTATAGCAGCTACCAAATTATTCAGTCTTTATTAAAGCCCGAAAATATTGAAATGTGGTGGGCCTTTGGCATTCCGTTGGGCGTGGCTTTTTTAGGAAATATTGGGTATCTAGGATATTTGTTGCGACAAAAAAAGGAAGTGCGTACTTGGTATGGATTTGGGGCTTTGGCATTTTACATTCCTTTTGCTTATTTGTTTTTATGGTATTCCAATAAAATTATTCCGTGGCGCATTCCTCGGTGGATGATGGACAATGGGGAGTTAACTTTGTATATGATTACCTTCCTCATGCCCGTTTTGTTTTATGCATTGTTGTTGGTTATTCAGCATTTTACGCCTAAAGAAAAAACATCTTCCGCAGTACCAAGTTTTGGAATGGTAGTGGCTATTCCTTTGTGTTTTTATTTTGTTACTACAGTCATTGAGCCACTTTTATATAAGTGGAATTTAAATTTTGCAGATCGCTATTTTCCTATTGTATTGGTGCTAGGAGTGCTGCTGTTTTTGTTTTTCCTGTTGCGCTTTTTCTATATCCTTACCCTCAACAACAATGCCTTTTGGCAGCGCACTCGTTTGTTTTGGCTGGTACTTATTGGCATTGTTTTCCCCCTAGCAGGTTTGCTGCTCAATAATGGCATTATCCCTACTTTTGAGGAGGAGATATTTAAACAGATTTTTGGCGATTTTAGTCATTGGTCTTTTTATGCTTTGGCGGTAGGAAATGGGATTTTACTTTGTTTACCCAACACCCAAAAAGCCCTGCCTCGCCTCGGTTTGTTTTTTGCACGGAGTATTACCTATTCCTTTATCCTATACTTTTTTGTGGTATTTTTACCCTTCCTCCCTGTATCTATTGTAGCTATTTTAGCGATGGGTTTGGGCTTTTTAATCCTTGCGCCTTTGCTAATAACTTTTTTGCAAACTCGTATGATGAGCGAAGATTTTGACTTCCTCAAAAACCATTATTCGCCTACTTTATTAAAAGGCGTACTACTGTTAGGTGTACTGGTATTGCCTAGTATTATTTTTGCCACTTACCACAACGACCGCCAACAATTACACCTAGCCCTCGACCATGTATACGCACCCGATTATAGCCTCGAACAAGCACAATTTGTAAATACAAATGCGATTAAACGGACTTTAAATACGGTAAAGTCGCATAAAAACAATCGAAATAATATTGAGTTAACTAATCGCAAACCCTACCTCAGCACTTTTTACAAATGGTATGTTTTAGACAACCTCACTTTGTCCGATAAAAAAATAGCTACCCTAGAACGCACTTTTTTAGGAGCATTTGATCCCAATGATTTTCCTAGTAGCAATAACCGCCGTGGGCCAAATAGGGGTAATATTGAACTCACCAATTTAAGCGTAAACAGCCAATACGATTTCCAACAAGATTGCTGGAAAAGTCAAGTAGATTTGGTGCTGCAAAATAACGAAGCAAGGCAAAGAGAATATGCTACCGAATTTAATTTACCCGATGGCGCATGGATTAGCGACTACTATTTATGGATTGGCGACCGCAAAGAACCTGGCTTACTCACCGAAAAAAAAGCGGCGATGTGGGTGTACCGCCAAATTACTTCTCGCAGAAAAGACCCTGGTATTTTGTATTACACCAACAATAATCAACTCGCCTTTAAAGTGTTTCCTTTTAATGCTTTAGAAGAAAGGAAAACAGGCTTTGAAATTTTACACAAACATCCTTTTACTTTTGAAATAGATGGGCAAACGGTGGTGCTAGGAAAAAAATCAACAGCAGCCGAATATAACGATATGAATCGAATGAAAACAACGCAAGCTCCACAAACCGTTCCTACCAAAGCAATGGATGGAAATGCCTTGTATTTTTCTGCCGATTACAAACAAAGTTTGCAAGCAATTACCCGTACCCCTTACTACCATTTTATTGTAGATTGTTCGGCAAAACAAGCAGCGCAACCAAAGGAAATGACGAAACTAATCCAGTCATTTTTAGCGCAATATCCGCAACAGGAAGCACCTCCTAAAATCACCTTTGCCAACTACACTTCGCAAACCCAAACAATGGATAATAATTGGCAACAAGCCCTAGCCAATTTCCCTAAAACGGGCGGCTTTCACATTACCCGTGCGATTAAACAAGTGCTGTATCAAAACTATGTTAATCCTAGCAAAAACTATCCACATATTATTGTAGTTACCGATAATTACCTCAACAGTATTCAAGACGACGACCTAAGCAATTGGCAATTCACCTTACCAGATATTTCCTTCTATCACCTCCTAGAAACTGCCACCGATATACCACAATACCAAAGCCTTTGGCTATCCCCTTTTGAAGGATTTAGTGCTACTATTCCTAACGATACCATTGTTGCGCCAATAGCCGTTATTCCTTGGCCAAGTGCAGAACACGTACAAGTCTATCTCCCTAATAATAAGAAAAGTACCTTGGCTTATTTGCCTAATAATTTCCCTAGTTTGCCTGTAAATAAATCCCATTTTACCAAAGGCAATTACCAAGCAGGATTAGATTTACAAGCAACACATCTGCATCATATTTTGCATCCCAACAAAGCAGAAACCGAGTGGTTAAAATCTATTCAAGGCAGTTTTAAAACGGGCATTATGACACCGCTAACTTCGTATATGGTAGTAGAAAACGAAGCACAAAAAGCAGCCTTATTGAAAAAGCAAGACCAAGTACTGAATGCTAAAAAATCGTTGGATACACTAGAGGAATTACCCCGCATGAGTGAGCCTACTTTTTGGTGGATGTTGCTAGGTTTGTTGCTGTTTTTGTGGGTGCAGCGTAGGAGGGAGAGGTGCTTGCTGTGATGTAAGCTTGCAAAGCTATTCCAAAAACAAATCTTCTAATGTAATCACTTGGTCAACAGTATTTAATTTATGACTATTTTCTACAACTCCCATCGTGGTGATAATAGTTGTAAAAAGGTGTTTTTTTGTTTTGGTGTGGTAGCTAAAAACTTGTTTTTTTGTTTCTATATTATTCACGTCCTTTTTAGTGATGAGATAATCTACGGCACTAAATTTAATTTCACAAATATTGATAGACTGGTCGCTACGGTCTATTAAAAGGTCTATTTGTGTGCCAGGTAATCCGTCTTTAGGTCGAGCAATAAAAGTCGAAATAGAAGAAGTGATTCCTCCAATGCTTAATGCCTTTCGGATTTGATGGATGTGAATTAAACAAATATTTTCAAAGGTATAACCACTCCATGTTTTCCAGCTTGGGAGGTCGCTTAGTTTGGTAAAATCTAAGTGTGCATTTTTGCCTAGAGGTTCTAAAAAAGTAAGGTAAAATAAGGAGTAGGCATCTGTTAAACGATACAGACTTTCTTTTGTTTTTTTGCCATATCCTCCATAAATGGTAATAAAGCCCGATGTTTCGAGTTCAAATAAAATATCGGTGAGTTTTCCACTATTCGTTAATTTAGTGGTATTAATAATTGCGGTTCGGGTTAGGCCTTTTCGCTTAGTAGCTAAGGCACGAATAATGGCAATGTGTTTTTGATGGTCACTAAATAGTGAGGCAAATAGGCGTTCAAATTCATTGTGTAAATAACCTGTAGGTGCGAAGCAAATATTTTGGATATTTTGAATAGCAGAAAGTCCTTTTTTTACTTGGTCTAAATACATAGGAATACCGCCCATGACCATATACAACTGTAAAATTTGATAGGGACTTAGGTTGATATTTTTAGCTTTGCAGTAGGCGGCTGTTTCGGCTAGGGTAAATGGATAAAGCGTGAGTAAACGAGTGACCCGATTGTGTAATCCCCCTCTATCATTAATTACTTTTTTTATCATCCAAGAAACTGCCGAACCACAAATTACTACTACCACATTTTCCTTTGCTGCCCAACTATTCCAAAAATAACTTAGACCTGTTAAGAAACCCGATTTTCGAGTAGCTAACCAGGGTAGTTCATCCAAAAAAACGACTATTTTTGTTTTTTTATCCAAACTTTCTAGGGCCAATGTTAACTCATCAAATGCCTTTAACCATGATTTAGGTATTTCTTTCAGTGCGTAATTAGGGAAATGCCTACCCATGCGTAGGGAAAAATTTTCGAGTTGCGCTCGTTTATTTCCGTACTGAAGTCCCGTAATTTCAAAATCAATATGCTCCTCATATATATTATTTACTAAAAAAGTTTTGCCAACACGTCGCCTGCCTACCAGAGCAATCATTTCGGGTTTACTAGATACTAAAGCCTCTTTTAAAGCTTGCTTTTGAGTTATTCTACCTATTAATATGTTTTTCATAGCCTTTTTTTATAAAAACAAGTAGATTAAGCAGACTATAGAAACGATAAAGTGCTTAATCTATATAAAAATAGGTAGATTAAGTAGATTATCCAAACGATAAAGTGCTTAATCTTGGAAATTGAGGTTATAAAAAATGGCGTTTTTTTTGCATTCTCTAGCAATGTCCGTATCCTTACAGTAAAAAGTATAGGATTCGATAATTTTGTAAACGAAAATGAAAATACAACTGCCATGAACGGAAAAGGAATGCCTTACCTACTCATTTTATCATTAATCACCCTACTTATGAGCATCTCAACAAACAGCAATGCGAATGCCACTAATCACGCCTACCAATATGCAACGATAGAACAACATCGAGCTTGCCAAAAAAAGGTGGCGGTAGATGGTGGCAAGATGGCTTATATTGATATGGGCGAAGGAGCACCCATTTTGCTAGTACATGGCGTACCTACTTCGTCGTGGCTCTACCGTTTTGTAATTGACGATTTGCTGCAACAAGGCTACCGAGTCATTGCGCCTGATTTGCTAGGCTACGGCAACAGCGATAAACCCAAGGGCGTAGATAATTACGATCTCGACAAACAAGGTAAACGCCTAGTGCAATTAATGGATGCTTTGGAAATTGATACTTGGACGCACGTATTACACGATGCTGGCGGCGTATGGAGTTGGGAAATGATGCAGCAAGCACCCGAACGAGCTACCAAAGTAGTGATACTGAATACGATTGCCTACAAGGAAGGTTTTAAACCACCCATGACTTTTAAACGAGGTACTTTTAAAGCCAAATTTTACACCAAGCTGTACAAGCGTTTATGTAAAATGATGATGAAAATGACGCTTAAAAATGGTACTTGCCGCAAAAAGTTGAGCAAGGCAGAATGTAAAGGTTATTGGCTGCCCATGAAGGAAGGCGGCAACCGAGCCTTGTACAACTTTTTTACCAGCTTCGACGAAATTGATAAACGCCTACCAGCATACCATAAAATGTTTGCCAAAACCGAAGTGCCTTGCATCATTATTTGGGGCGAATTGGATGACATTTTAGTAGGGGAAAAACAAGCTCCTCTCCTATCCAAAAGCCTAAACATTCCCGACGAAGATGTGCATTTATTAAAGGAAGCCAAACATTTTATTCAGGAAGAACAGTATGAGGAAATTGGTCGGTTGATTGGGGAATTTGTGGAACGGTGAGGAGGAGCTTTGATTTTTGATTCTTTAATATGCTGATGTTAGGAGGGATTTATTGAACGTTTAGACATATTTATCGAAGCAGTTTCCATTTTTTAATACGCCATAAGTGCGACCTGTTTATAGAAAAACCAATTACCCAATAGCCTAGCACCATAGATAGTGCCATTTGGCAAAAAATCCAACTAACCCTGTCTATCCAAATTCGCACATTTTTTAATGCTAACAAACATAAAAAGCCCGAATAATCATTAATGATTATTCGGGCTTTTAATTTTTAGTTTGCTAATTAATTAGCTATTGCTCAGGGATTATTTAATACCTAAAGCTTCTAAAGTTTCGATATTTAACTGACCAACAGGAAGATTGTTTTCTCTTTGGTATTGCATTAAACCTTCTTCTGTTTTCTTGTCAATATCAGTTGTTCTTTTACCTACTTTATAGCCACGGTCTTTTAAAGCACCCATTAGTTGTTCAATAACACCGCTAGTTACTTTTTCAGAACATAATACTTCTGTCCATTCAGTAGCGCCGCCTTTGCTTACTAATCGCGTTTTAGAGATAGTTGCATATTCTGCAGGTACGTCAACAAAACGTTTACAAACGTTGTCGTTAGGATCGTACACGTAGCCAGAAGGACAACCAGCGTTGTAGTAGTTACCAGGAAGGTTACCAGGTGCATTAGCAGGAGCACCGCCAGGGCCAGAACCAGGTGCGCTAGGAGCTGCGCCGCTACCGCCAGGACCAGAACCAGGTGCACCACCTGTACCAGGACCGCTACCACCAGGACCAGAACCTGCGCCAGCACCACTGATACTGCTGTAGTTACTACCAGGGTTAGAACCAGAAGGATACGTACCGCTAGGATACATGCCACCGCTTGCAGCAGGAACATCAGGAGCAGGTAAAGTACCGCCGTTCATTGCTAAGTAGTAAGAATCTGGGTATTGTAAACCTCTTCTTACTTTACGAGTAACTGATTTGTACTCGGCAGGCACAGGTATTTTTTGCATACCTGCAGGGGTAACTTCTACTTGCTTAGTAATAGTTTTGTACTGTGCAGGAATAATTTCCTCACGAGTAGTAGCAGGTGTTTTTAATACCTTTTTAGTAACCGTACGATACTCCGCAGGAATTACTTCTTCTGTGTAAGAAGGAGCTTTAACAACGATTTTACGTTGGCCAAATTCTGCTTCTGATTTTGAAATACGTACACAGTATTCGCTACCGCCTGAAGAGCTACCACCGTAGCTGCTACCTACACCACTGTAGTAATATCCAGCAGGGCAATCTTTACGTACTTTTCTAGTATACGTTTTGTATTGAGCAGGAATATCAACTAAACACCATACCATACAATCGCCAGGTTTTGAAGACGTACAGTTAGGGTCTTTTTGGTTAATCCATTTTGTAGAAGCAGGTTTTGCTTCTATTTGCTCTGTAACAGTTTCGTATTGTACTGGAATTTTTTCAATGTTAGAAACAATATCTCTAACCATAAAAGGCTCGATAGAACCTTCGTAACCAGAAATGATGTAACTACCATCAAAGGTAACACCAGAACCGCCGCCATAGCCATAGCCGCTGCCGCCACCGTAGCCACTTCCGCTACCGCCGCCATAGCCACTACCACCACCAGCACCGCTACCTGCGCCACCGCCAGCACCACCGCCGCCGCCAGCACCGCTACCTGCGCCACCACCAGCACCGCCGCCGCTACCAGCACCACCGCCAGCACCGCCACCACTACCAGGGCCGCCGCCACTACCAGGGCCTCCACCGCTGCCAGGACCGCCACCGCTACCAGGTGCGCCAGAACCATTACCACCAGGAATCATAGGAATGGCAGTTCCAGGAATCCAAGTGCTACCAGGCATTAAACCTGTACCAGAACTTTGGCTTACACCATCAGCACCACCTTTATATAGGTAGGCATCTGTTACGGTTGTGTATTCGCCAGCAACAGGAATATACCTTTTGCTTTCTGGTTTTACTAAAACTTGTTCCGATACCGTTTCATACTCGGCAGGAACGACGATTAATCTTTTACCTTCTTCTTGAACAATAACTTCTTCGGTTACTGTTTCAAAAACGCCAGGTACCGGCTGTAAACGTACAGCGGCTGGTTTCACCATAACTTGTTCTGTTAAGGTTTCCATCTCTGCAGGCATAATATCGAGACGAGCATAAGCTGCTCTAACCTCAACCTGTTCAGAGATAGTTTCATACTGATCCGCTACCAAACATTTGGCATAACATTTACCTGGCACAGCCGAGGGCGGAAAATTTGGAGTTTGTGCATGTAGCGCATAACTAATTGCAATTAGCACAGTTAGTATTAGTAGGTGTCTCATACTTAAAAATATTTTTATCACACAATATGCATATTTATGCCTTACAAAAATAGGGTTTTATCTGTTAGAATTCAGCTTTTAACTAGAAAAAAAATGTTACTTTAGATAAAAAAAAAATAGACGTATCCTTTGTTATAAAACCTTATCCTTATAACACATTGATACATAGTATTTAATGCATAACTTTACAAACACCTTGCTGCGTGTGCAAGCATGATTTTTTTTTTCATTTTTTTTAAAAGTAGTTCCATTTTTTAACAAATCTTCACCATATTTTTGTCAAAAAAATAATATGACTACAATAAAAGGCAACCAACATATATGCCTTTATCGTTATCTCATCTCAAAAGCGTACCTTTTGTTGTTAAAAAACACCAGCAACTAACAATATGCTTAATCTAAAAGATTGATAATCAATAATTCGCTACTGTTAGGATAACTAAACCTTACAGACCATATGCGGTGTTTTTGTACGCTCCTCAAATAATTATTTAGCCTCCATTTATACTAAGTTTTCTGCTAATACAGTTCAATAAAAGGAGCTATTTTTTATGCTTTACTAAGGCCTGAGATCTGGTATCTTTTTTGATTTTTAAAATATAAGTGAAAGTGACAAAAACAAATTTGCATTTTTCACTATGCCTAAACATATTCCCATCATTTCTAATTTTATTATACTATGAATAAATTATTTTTTAGCTGTTTAATTGGTTTAATTTCTTGGACATTTACTCCTTCCACAAATGTACATGCACAGTCCTTACGAGGTGATGCGGAACAAAGCCAAAAGTATTCGGGAAGTTTTTCTACTACCAATCCTAGTAAAACAACAGCCAAAGATGCTGAAACAAGCAAAAAGGGAGTTGTTGAGTTGATAGACCCAGAAGAAGGGATAGAAGAAATGGATGTGCCTTCGGTAAAAATGAGCAATAAAGAATTAGAAAAAAGATTGGATTATTTCCACAAAGGAACGTGGAAACATGTTACCAAACAATCGAGCGAAAAGAAAAAACCACTAATGGTTGATTTTTACACCGATTGGTGCCGAGTATGCAAACAAATGGATCAAGAAACTTTTGCCGATGAAGAGGTGACCAAAAATATTAAGAAAAACTACATCGCCTATCGTTTGGATGCCGAAAAACAAAAAGAAGTTGCGGAACAATACGATGTACATAGCTTTCCAACCTTTATTTTTATAAGCCCCGATGGAAAAGAGTTGGGCCGCATTACCAGCTACTTAACCAAAGAAGCCTTTAAAAAAGAATTGAATAAATACAAAATCGAAATTCCACATACCAAATATTCAGAATTTAGATAAATTGGTACTTGGATATAGTGTTTGGACTTACTATTTTTTTGAAAAATAGTAAGTCTTTGCCCAAAAAAATATCAGCATATCACTGCCCCCTGACTACTGATTACTGGCCACTTACAACTCCGCCACCAAATCAGGATAATCGGTAATAATACTATCTACGCCATAACTTTGCAATCTTCGCATACTTGGTAAATCGTTTACGGTCCAGGTAATAATTTTCATGCCGTAGTTATGTGCTTGTTTTACCATCCTAGGCGTAATTAAGCGATAGTAGGGGGCGTACACATCAGGCGTAAAACCAAGTTGGGTTAAATTCCATTTCATCGAATAAATATTATCGAGTAAGAGGGATAGCTGTAGTTTAGGAGCAATGCGCTTCATTTCCTGTACAATACGCACATCAAACGATTGTACAAGGCAGCGATCCTCAATACCCATTTCCTGTATGACCCCTAGTACCAATTTTGCAAAAACGGGTGGTTCGGGATGTAAATAAATATCTCCTTTAGGTCCCGATGTTTTGATTTCGATATTGTAAAAAACTGGTTTTAGTTGCTGTTCCTTGCTATAGGCATCGCCTGCTAAAATAAGCTCTTTTAGTAAAGGTTTGTAGGCGGGCATGGCCTGCTGTTTAGGAAATTTCACATGCCCTCTTTTTCCACAGTCGTAGCGTTTAATTTCCTCGTAAGGCATTTGGTATAATAAGTGTTTCAATTCTTCTGCTTTGGTAACAGGGCTGCCATCGGGCTTAGTACTAATGTGCGAAGAGAACCATTCCTCATGCGAAATAACCACTTCCTTATCTCCGCTAATTACCACATCTAACTCCACCATATTTACCCCCAGCTCAAACGATTTCAAGAAAGAGGGAATCGTGTTTTCTGGCAATAGTCCTCTAGCACCTCTATGCCCTTGAAAGGTAGTAGTTGAGGAAATATTGGACGGGTTGGCTAATAGAAAATTACCAATTGTAGCATTGTACGTTGCCACCATGCCCATGTATGCCGCCTGTATTGTTGGGTTATTTAACATCTTTATTAATTTGGAATGCCTAAATAGTCTATAAAACACCAAAACAAAGCCCAAAGTAAAACATTTTTCCCTTCTTTTGCTACCATGTGCCTATCTAACAGCACAAAACTTACACAGAAAAAATAGATGCTGAATAAAATTCGAAATAAAGGGCTGTATTATTCTTCTATAAAATAGACCTATTTATTCTCCAAAAAAACAAGAACTATTTTGGTTGATTATTTGTACCTTTAACTAGCATTAATTATGTTTTACGCTGTTTAGTAACGGTAAATTTTAAATTCCGCTAAATGTTTCAGGTTTTAATAAAAACATTAACTATACTACTAACCATTGCCTTAGCATCAACGAGTGCGTATGCCCAAAAACAATACAACCTCGATAGCATGAAAATTATTTGGGAAAATCCAAACACACATGATACAAGTCGAGTAAAAGTAATTGAACACAGTGCTGCCCATTTCTTAAATTTTAAACCCGACACCCTTTTTCACCTCGCCAAAATACTCGCCGATTTTGCCCTTCAAGAAAATAATTACGAATGGTATGCTCGCAGTTTATCGGTTAAAGCAAAAGCACATCGAGAAAAGTTTGAAACAGAAAAGGCACTGGCCAATTTTAAAAAAGCATTGGCAATTATTGATACCGTTAGTAATTTAGATAGAAGGCGGTATACGGTTTTATTGAGCGATTTGGGCTTTATGTATTACCGACTAAGGGATGTAGAAAAAATGAAATACTACGGTGAGTTGCAAATAAAAGAGGCAACAAAATTAAGGTATGCACAAGGATTAGGACGAGCCTATAATTTATTAGCCTCAGCTGCCGAAATTGAAGGCGACACCAAAACCGCAGTTGCTCATTACCAAAAATCTATTAAAAATTTAGCTATTTCGGCCGATACGGCAAGCATCATTATTATTTCTAATAATTACAGCACCTTACTACTTAATTTAAGAGAATTTGAAGAAGCATTAAAAATCAATGAGCATATTTTAAAATTGGCAAAAACGCGTAAAAACAACCAACAACAACTAGGGCGTTTGCTTCGCAATTATGGCAGCATTTATATGGCGCAAGGAAATTACTCCTTAGCCTTACAACAGTATTTACGTTCTAAAAAAATGTTTGAAGAAAAAGAAATGCCAAACGAGTTAGTAGGCTTAAATAATTCGATTGGTTTGCTCTATGAAAAAATGGGCGATTTTGACAATGCTTATCTTTACCTTAACAAGGCTTTGGCTTATAATGAAAAAGCAAAAGACCAATACGGGCAAATAATTAATTTAGGAAACTTAGGCAATTTACATCGTAGGTTTAACAAAGAAAATGAGCTAACCGAACAGTATTACCAAAATGCCTATGAAATAGCCAGCGAAATAAATAATGCCGATTTACTATCGTTTATTAGTTTGGCTTTGGCCGCCCACAATGTAAAAAATGGTAGTATTATAAAAGCCGAAGCCCTTTTAAAAGCGGCAATGCCCATGGCCGAAAAAGCAGGGTATGCCGATGAATTAGCCGAAGGTTATTTAACCTACGCCCAAATAAAAATAGCACAAAAACTTTACACCGAAGCTCGTCAGTATTTACAAAAAGCCAAAAAATACGCCCTAGAAAAAGAAATGCTCGACATACTTAGAGACATTGCTAAACTAAATTATGAAATAGAAAAGGTAAATAATAATTCGGCACAAGCATTGGTTTATTACGAACAATACCAAAACCTAACAGATAGCCTAGCATTATTGGCCAACGAACGGGCTTTTTCTCGCTTAGAAGCCGAATACCATTTTGATGTTAAGCAAGTAAAAGACAGCCTAAATTTTATACAGGAACAACAAAGCATAGCAGCAGCATTAAATGCATCCAAAAACCGTTCTCGTGCTTTAGGTTTTGGAGGCTTATTGTTTTTATGCCTCTCTGGATTTATTTTTCACTTATACAGACGCACCCAAAAAGCAAGGCAATTATCAGATAAATTATTGGTAAAGGAAAAAGCCTATACAACCGCTTTAGAACGAGAACAAACCAAAGTAGAGTTAAAATCGCTGACCAAACAAATGGACCCGCATTTTATGTTTAACTCCCTACAAT
>JAHDBT010000751.1 GCA_020630215.1 Bacteroidota bacterium | reverse complement strand
GCTTGATGTAAATGTCAATAACTATTTGCACAAAACCCAATGTGGTCTAGTATAGCTTTAGGAATAAAGTTAAGGGGCTTTTTTATAATTTGGAGTTAACATTACTATTCAACAATTTAACCCTTAAAAATGATATGCAACGAATCCATCCTTTTTTATATCTTGCAGTAGAGTTTGAAAAAATACTAAGGGATGGTAAAAAAATAAATTTACAAATTTCCACAAAGAGATTTTTTAATAGACAAGGCGCAAAACGCAGTAATAGCAGCGCTATTACGAGTATTTGTAACGCAGGATATTGGAAAATATCGAAGTGGAAAATGTAAATTTATTTTTGCACCATCCCTAACCTTGAATAAAAACAATTTGACGACTACTGCAAATACCACCATTCTATATTCTGTAATTGTACCCGTATACAAAAGCCCAACTACACTAGTTGCTTTGTACGAACGTGTAGCAGCATGTTTTGAGCAATTAAAACAGAATGAAAGCATGAGTGCAGTTACTTATGAGCTTATTTTTGTAGAAGATGGAGGAGGGGATGACTCGTGGGAGGTGCTTACCAATTTACAAAAACAATATCCGCAACACATTACCGCCATACAACTTACCCATAATTTTGGGCAACACAATGCCATTATGTGTGGTTTAGCCAAAGCCAAAGGTCAATACCTCATTACCATCGACGATGACCTACAAACGCCCCCCGAAGCTATTGCTCATTTAATAGCCCAACAAAAAGCAAGCAAGGCAGAGGTGATATACGGCATTTATCCTAAAAAACAACATTCGGTACTTCGCAATTGGGGCAGTCGTTTTTTTAAGTATTGGTTTAATTACGGCTCGGCAGCGCATAGAGATGGGTCTTCTTTTAGGTTGTTTAGTGCTAGTATTGCGAAGGGCTTGGTGAAGGATGATTCGTTTTTTGTGTATATTGATAACTTACTAGCTCAACAAACCACCAATATTAGCATATGCCCCGTGCCACATCAGGAGCGAGCAGATGGTACATCGGGCTATTCTCTATGGAAATTAGGGCGATTAAGCATGAAAATATTAGTGCATTATGGTAATTTGCGTATAAAAACACTACTTTTGGCGGGCTTTATAGGAATGCTTACCGCTGTATTTGGCATGTTGATGTGTATAGGGCAGGTAGGCTATTTACTTTTATGGGGAGGCGTATTGTTGATTAGCTTTTTAGTATATAGTTTTGGATTAGCTGGTTTTTTAACTCAAAAAGAATTGCAGCGAAGCAAACATTTTCCCCAATACAAAATAAAAATAATTTTACATGCAAATTAGGCGGTATGGTATTACCTTATTAAGACTCACCCTCCAAGATATTGAGTTGGTTAGGAACTGGCGTAATCATCCAGAAATAAGCCGTTATATGGAATATCAAGCACCTATTTCTCCCGAAATGCAACAGGCATGGTTTGAGTCGATTAACAACCACCAAAATTATTTTTACCTCATCATTCACCAACAAAAAAAGCTAGGACTTATTAGCACGTTCAACATTAATTGGACAAATAAAACCGCACATGCAGGTATTTTTGTTTGGGATGAAAACTACCTCAAAACCACCATTCCTGTAATGGCAGTATTGGCGATGCTTGATATTAATTTTTCTGTTTTTGGTATCCAAAAAATGTTTATCAAAGTATCTAAACACAACAAACAAGCACTAGTCTATAATAAGGCTTTAGGTTACCAATTAATAGTAGGAGAGGAGGAGAAAGAATTTCAGTTTTACGAATTAAGTCCTAGCCGCTATCAGCAAAAAACAAAAAAGCTACGCACAACTGCCACCAAAATGAGCGATACGAAAAACCAAACGCTCCTAGAACTACACCACACTGATCCCATTGAATTAGCCCCGCTTTTTGCCAATTGCCCTAATCATTTAAACTTGGTAATTAAACTACCCGAAGAATAGTAGTAGGCAATCATCAAATCTCAAATTCCAAATTCCAAGGAATAATCAATTATCAAATTTCAAAAATCAAACCTCCAATCGTCAGCATATCAAATTTTCAAATTCTAAATCTTGGCGCCTAAATCTTAAATGTCCCCTTCTAGCGTTAG
>JAHDBT010000171.1 GCA_020630215.1 Bacteroidota bacterium | reverse complement strand
CTTGAAAAATATAATTAAATTTCTTGGTAGACTTTATTTTTTTCATTTCACTAAGGAAGCTAAGATTTATTTATTACCTAGTTTATTTAGAATTACTCAAGTATGAAAATTCTCAAAACAATTTCCTTAATTATTATTAGCACGCTATTATTCTTTTTACCAAAACAAACATTTGGGCAAACTACTTTTGGTGAGCAGCAGGTCATTAGCCCATTAACAAGTGGTGCAGCTGATGTGTTTGCTGCCGATATAGATGGCGATGGCGATATGGATATTTTGTCTGCATCAAAATATGATAGGAAAATAGCTTGGTATGCTAATAATGGACAAGGGAGTTTTGGTGACCAACAAGTTATTACAACAAATGCTAAGGGTGCATTTTCTGTTCGTGCTACTGATTTAGATAATGATGGTGATTTAGATGTCTTATCGACTTCTTCCGTTGATAAAAAAATAGCATGGTATAAAAATGATGGGCTAGGTGGTTTTGGCGAAGAACAAACCATTAAGCTTGATGCTCGTTATGGAGTTGGGGTATTTGCAACAGATTTTGATAATAACGGTGATATAGATGTGTTAGTTGGAGCTCATAATAGCTATAAAATAGCTTGGTATGCCAATGATGGCGATGGTAATTTTAGGGAACAATTGTTTACTACAGGACACACCGACGCAGCAAAAGGATTATATCCAACTGATATAGACAAGGATGGAGATGTGGATATTGTATCCCTTTTCTCTTCAAATAATAAAATAGTTTGGTATGCGAATGATGGCTCGGGTAGTTTTGGTAAGCCACAAATTATTACTATTAATGCCGAAGGAGTAACTGGTGTATATGCAACAGATATAGATAAGGATGGAGATATAGATATTTTATCCGCTTCTCGATTTGATGCTAAAATAGTTTGGTATGAAAATGATGGCACAAGTAATTTTAGTGACCAACAATTGATTACATTTGAGGCTAAGGGAGTAAGCGCTCTTTTTACTGCTGATTTAGATAAAGATGGTGATATAGACCTTTTATCAGCATCAGAGTTTGATGATAAAATAGCTTGGTATGCCAATGATGGCGATGGTAATTTCGGTAATCAAAATATCATTTCAGTAGCAGCAAATTGTGCATTGTCAGTATATGCCACAGATTTAGATAATGATGGTGATGTAGATGTTTTATCTGCTTCTAGGGATGATGCTAAAATAGCATGGTATGCCAATGATGGACTAGGTAATTTTGGTAACCAACAGGTTCTTACAACTAATGCTAATGCAGTAAGCTCTATTTATGCTGCTGATTTAGATAATGATGGTGATGCAGATGCTTTGTCGGCATCGAGTTATGATGATAAAATAGCGTGGTATGCTAATGATGGCTTAGGTGATTTTGGTGAACAACAAGTTATAACAACTAATGCAGATGGAGCAAATTCTGTTTATGCAGTAGATTTGGATAACGACGGTGATGTAGATGTTTTATCTGCATCGAAAGATGATAATAAAATAGCGTGGTACGAGAATGATGGCTTGTGTAATTTTGGTGAAGAAAATATCATTACAACGAGTGCTAATGAAACAAGGTCTGTTTATGCAGTAGATTTGGATAATGACGGTGATGCGGATGTTTTATCCACTTCTTGGGGTGAGGTTAGCATATCGTGGTATGCCAATGATGGTTTAGGCAATTTTGGCGAACAACAAATTATTACCACTAACGCTCACAAAGCATTTTCTGTTTATGCCGCCGATTTAGATACCGATGGTGATATAGATGTTTTATCTGCATCAATTTCGGATAATAAAATAGCATGGTACGCTAATGATGGCTTGGGCAATTTTGGCGAACAACAAATTATTACCACTAACGCTCACAAAGCATTTTCTGTCTATGCCGCTGATTTAGATAATGATGGAGACATAGATGTTTTATCTACATCAAAAGATGATAATAAAATAGCATGGTACACTAATAATGGCTTGGGAAACTTTAGCAATCAAAATATTATTACAACCAATGCCAATAAGGCCATATTTGTTCGTGCTGCTGATTTAGATAATGATGGTGATGTAGATGTTTTATCAGCATCATATATAAGTGGTAACGTAGCATGGTATGAAAACAATGGTTTGGGTGATTTTGGGAAACAACAAATTATTACAAAAAATGTTACTAGCGCAAGTGCTTTACATGCATCGGATTTAGATGGTGACGGGGATATGGATGTTTTATCGGTCTCTTCTAATGATGATAAAATAACTTGGTACGAAAATTTATTTCATGAAAATAAGATAAATACCACAATTGATAAACCTATTGAAAGAGAACCAATCCCGAAGAAGCAGTATTAACATGAACAAGCGATTAACATGGTCATCTCGCTAAATTGTGCGACCTCGCTGAGGTCGAGGTAATAAATGCGTTGTTCTATCCTAACATACTATGACCTCGCTGAGGTCTACAGCAATTAAACCTGACCTCAGCGAGGTCATAGTATGTTAGCCAATAAATACCATTAAGCACCTATTGACCTCAGCGAGGTCACACAATATGATTCGTTAAGCTAATCGCTAGTTCATATTGGTATTGTAAAATAACGCTATGTTTAATCGTGTCAGCTCTTAGAGGTTTGGCAAAATATTTTAGCCATTCTCTACAATCATATAACATAATTACAAATCAAAAAAATGAATAAAATAGACGAAGATAAAAATCCTTGGACCAATTTAGCTGCTAAAGAAGTGTACACCAATCCGTGGATACGAGTAGTAGAAAACCAGGTGATAAAACCAATGGGAGGCGAGGGGATTTATGGCGTTGTGCATTTCAAAAATTTGGCAGTAGGCATTATTGCATTGGACGAAAACTTAAATACGTGGTTAGTAGGACAGTATCGCTACACCTTAAATCGGTACAGTTGGGAAATGCCTGAAGGGGGAGGTGCATTAGATACACCGCCTATTGAATCGGCTAAAAGGGAACTGCTAGAAGAAACAGGCATTACCGCCCGCCGCTGGACCAAATTGATGGATATACATACCTCCAATTCGGTAACCGACGAAATAGCCATTGCTTACATTGCACAAGACCTTAGTTTTGGCGAAGCCGAACCAGAAGATACGGAAGAATTGCAATTGAAAAAAGTGCCTTTTGAGGAAGTTGTGGATATGGTAATGCTAGGAGAAATTACCGATGCCTTTACCATTTGCGCCATCCTAAAAACGAAACTTTGGATAGATAATGGGATGATTAGTTGAGAAGCAAATTGATTGTAAACTTACTTTTTTATTGCTCGGTATATAAATCCGGCACTACTTAAATTGAGCAGTTTTAAGGCAAAGCGACCTACAATAAAAATTTGAGATAAAAGAAAAGAAAAGAAAATGTGCCAGCCTGTATTAATAGTAAAAGCATTGCTTAACCAATAGTTAACTAAAACAAGGAGTCCTAAAAACAGTATATTTACGAGGTATAAACCATAAGTTTTAAAACCATTTTTAAGCACAAAAAATAAACTCGCCCCCATAGATTTTAATACCCATTTTTGTTGGTGGTTTACCAAATGTATTTTTGCATAATCTTGCCACATAAAGAAAAAAGCGGCCACCAATAAATACAGCGGACAAAGGTATTTAAAGGTGTTTACAATAATCGTATCGTCTGCTACTTCCCTAGGAGAAATGCCTTTGGTGATGCTTAAAAATAAAAATACAAAGGCCGACAATACCAATCCGTGAAGGAATAAAAAATAAACAGATAGACGAAAAAGTCGCCAAAAGAAATGAGCACAGTTTCCCCAAAATGCGTTGCTTTGGGAAGTTGTTTTTTCGCTTACTGCTGCTAGTAACTCCTTATTAACAGATGGATTAAAGGAATACAAAATTCCGCCCATTAAAAAAACAATGCCTACTAAAAAAACGCCTATTATTAACAACGATTGATTTAAAATAGGGGAAATACCTGCACCATAAGCATTCATGAAATCGTTGAGGATGGTATAATCAAAGCCTTTTACCATGTCGCCCACCATTAAAGAATGATTAAGGGTACTTGCTAAAAAACTTTTTAATGGATAAGCCACCAGCATCCCCAACAACAAAGTTAAAAGGTATAATAATAGTACCAATCGTTTGTGTTGTACCACTTGTTTGAATCCTAATTTTATAGCTTGAGTAATACTCATTTTTACTTATTGAATTGTTCTGTAGTTGATTTTTTTTTGGGGGGGGGGATTAATCCACCAGAATACCTTCTACTTTCTACTGAAATACCTTCTACTTTTTTAAACCAATCCACTAGCCGTAACCATAATTCCTTGCAGCCAAGTAAAAAAGGCGGTTACATAACGCCAAATGCCCGTTGTTTTGGGCTGGGTTGTATAGCTGTTATTTAATAAATTTTTATCGAGGGGTATTTTTAATTTAGGGTCGAGTTGGGCGGCAATAATTTGTTTGTTGCCTTTGTACACAAACTCCTTACTACGTGCCTTCCCATCCCATTTTTCTAGTATTTGCTCGCCATTATCAAAGCTTATTAATACTTCTTGTGGCACTACAAATTCCCCTAATCGGTACAGTATAACCGATGATTTATAGCTTTTTTCTTGCGTTTTATTTTGCGGACTGCTAGGAGTTAGTGCTTTTTGGGTATTCTCAAAAAAGCCCAACGATAAGGGCAGTTCTTCGTTACTAATACTGCTTACTGCATAATCACATTCGTCGGTACCATAAATGGCTTGGTCTAAAAACCAGTTCATATTTTCACCAAACTCCTCGCCATGCCGCTTCGTTACTACTTCATTAACCACATCTACAAAATTTTGCCGTCCTGGGTGTTTAAATTTCCATTTGGTAAAATAGGTTTTCATAATGGCTTTCATGGTTTCGTCGCCTAGTATTCCTTCTAGGGTACGCAGCCAAACGGCTGTTTTTCCATAAACAATTTCGGAGTAGCTGCCGTGTTTAAAGTGCCAGCCAAAATCGCTAATAGGGTTTACTTTAATATTAGGAGCATTTAAAAATCGCCCTCTGCGTAATTCTTTAGAGCTGATATTAATGCCCATATAAGGCCACGAAACCGTACCTTCGGGATAGTATTTATCTACAATTTTAGCTTCCAAAAAAGAGGTGAATCCCTCATCCATCCAAGGTTCTTCTTGTTCGTTTGTAGAAAGCATTTGCATAAAATACTGGTGTGTAAATTCGTGAACCGTTAGGGTTTCGGTGGTTTTAATACCTTTGGGCAAACCGCATAGGGTAGGGGCGGTAAACAAAGTAGGGTATTCCATTGCACCAGCAAATAAGCCGTGATAAGGGGGGCTTACAATGGTTAAGCTTGGGTAAGGATATTTTTCGATATAGCTTTCGTAAAAAGACAAGGCATTTTTAACCGCCACTAAAAAACGTTCTTTATTACAAACATGTTCGGGCATAATTAACAGTTTTAAATCAATGCCTTTCCAAGTTTCTTCAATCGTTATAAAATGTGGATTGGCGGTCCATGCAAAATCAATGACATCCTCCGCTAAATAAGTAGCGGTTTTTCTATCGCCTTTTAGGGTTTCTTTTACCAAAAAACCACTCGCTGCTACCACAAAATCTTTAGGCACATTCATCGACACATTGTAAACGCCAAACTCTCCAAAATACTCTGTCGATGCATGGTATTGATGGCAGTTCCATTGTCCTACGGTTGCAAAACGACTGCCTGCGGGTTCGTACACACCTAGTTTAGGATACCATTGCACCATAAAATAAAAATCACGGCTGTAGCCCGTTCTAATCATTAATTTAGGAATTTGCGAATGCCATTTCATTTGTAGGCGGTAAGTTTGGTAGGGTAAAACAGGTTGCGCTAATTTTATTTCCAGTACGGTATGGTCATTCAGGTTGTTATCATCTGGCTGAATGTAGGACATATTGGGGGTTAAATCATTGCCAAACTCATCGCTTACTGCTTGCACTTCTACCCAGCTCCATATACCCGCCTCAATTTCTTCTTCCGATTTATTTCTAGGAATTTGACTGCGTTCGGTCATAAAGGTAGTGCGGTTATTTTTAAAGGCATTGTAGTACATATGGAAAGGCATGGTATGAATAGTGTCGGCAGAAGGATTGGTGAAAATAAGGGTTTGTGTTGCTTGTACTTGATGTTTTTCGGTATCTAAATATACCTCCATATCGTAATTTGCAGTACGTGCGGATAGGGGACTGTCGAAGCGTTTATCTTGTGCTTGCATTTGCACAGATAATAAGAGGAGCCATAATAGCCCAATTGTATAATATAATGGATGTTGTTTTTTCACTTGGTAAATTTAGGAAAAGAATAAAACAACACAAAGGATAAGTTGCTTTTTTGGTAGTGGGTAAATTGTTGGATTGTTAAACGGGTAAATTGTTAAATGGTTTTACGGTTGAATTGTTGAACAGCTTTATGATTGAATTGTTGAACGGCTTTATGGTTGGATTGTTGAATTGAAGTATTAAAAAAAGAGCATCAACTTATTGCTGATGCTCTTTAGGGGATGTTTTATTATTTATGGATGCCGACGGTTTACAAGCGCACCATATTTACGCCAATAGCACTGTTATTAGTTAAAAATAGATTAAAATCGACTAAATCAATGCTACTGCTTAAATTACAGTTAGAGGTTGTATAAGGATCAGAATTACCTTGTGCGGTATCTTGAATATAGACATCAATATCTAGGGAAGTAATTGCGCCATTTTGGTCAAAATCGCCAGCTAGCAAGGTATATTTTCCATCGGGGGCCATTTTTAGGTTGCCTACTATTTCTTGTGTATCGGCAGTCGTAAAATCGTAGGCAATGGTACTACTTGCAGAAACGGTACTTGGCGTAGTACTAGCTACCGCTAAATGACTTCGGTGACGGACAATAAAGTGGTAACTTTCGTTAAGCATTAAATTAAAAAACGATAGTGTACTGTTATTGGCACTTGCATTTACAACGCTTCCATCTTCTAGTAAATAGGCCGCTTTTGTTTCCACTACGCCTGCATAAGCATCATCCCAAACTTCTACAATTACCCAATCAATAAATCCGCTTGGCAGGTTGGCAACATCTAGTGTTTCGGTGCCAGTGTAATTCCATGGTGCGGCATTATAGGGTTGGTTAGCAGGTAAGGCAGCTTTGTAAATAGAGGCGGTTTGCATAATACCAATACTCGAAACATAAGCTCCTTCTAGTAGCACTTTTAAATCGCTGTCAACGGCTACACAGCCTCCTGCAATTGCATCTACAATTTCTACGGTGTAGGTATTTGTTCCTGAACCAGCACAGTTGCAGGCTGGTAAAATTACATCTATAATAATGGTTTCTAATGGTTCGTTTAAGCCATCTACAGTAAGTGGTATGTTGAGGGTTGTTGTTGTTTCGCCAGCGGCAAAATTAACGGTCGTTGGAGGGGTATAATCGGTTCCGTTAGTTGCGGTACCTGCATAAGTAATGTTGTACGATTCGGCAGGATAAGCACTAGTTGAATCCAACCTATCAATAATTAAATTAAAAGAATTACAATCTTCATTAAAAGTGGCAGCAGCAATACCGCCTGGGCTTTCCGAACTCATGGTAATAGTAGTACTTGTTCCTGCATTAGAACCCGAAGTAACAAAACTTCCTCTTTCTACAAACAAGGCAGAGTCGAACTCAGAATCTCCTACATCTTCAATACCCATTTTAATACGGTAGGTTTCACAAGGCGTTATGTCGAGTTCGGCAGTTAAGGGGATAGTATAAGCATTGTATACAAGTTGAGTGCTGCCACTATTATCAATTAATAAATTGCCATTGCTTGTGCTAATACAGTCGGCTAGGGTGCCATTTGCACCTACTATGCCTGTATTAACACTTTGCACACCAATATTTTGGGTAGTACCTGGTACAACAGCTATATTTTGCCCCGTAATACCAGGGCCTGCAATAACAATTCCCATGGCATCATTAAAAGCGGTATTGCAAATATAGTCGGGGTACTCTTCTGAAGCAAATACATAGTTTAAACTAATTTTATCTGCCGAAGGCGTAAAGTCAAACTCTAAAACAGCGGCATCGCTACTAACGGCCGAGCTGGCAATAATATCTAAGGTTGCATCTCCAGGCGTTCCCATATCGGCACTTACCAATACCGAACTAGCTTGTGCCATTTCGTTAGCATCGCCAGTTGTTAAAAACACGCCATCCATAAAAATATCTGCATTTCCAGAAGAATAGTAACCAACACTATTTGCATTGCCAACATAACTTACATTGGTTACTTGATTACAGTTTTCTTCTAGTAAAACATCTTCTATTAACTCAGTAGAGGTGTAAGATAAATCGACAGTAATTTGTGCGGGTAAAGACCCAAAAATGAATAGACCAACCGAAATATAAATAAAGAGAAAAATTTTTTTCATTAGACTTTTTTTGAGGGGTGTTGAAAAGAATCTATTTATTATAATTTGCTTAGTGGTTTGTCAAGTTAATAGTGTCGAGTTGTTTTTGAGTGAGTTTTGTTTCCTAGTAAGGCGCAAAACGCAGGCGTAGCCTAAGCTACGACGAGTATTTGCAACGCCGCTAGGGAGCAAAAGTCGCCAAAACAACCGACATGATTAACTTGACAGACCACTTAGGGATGCAAACTAAATAAGGGTCCGTTTTGACTTTATCTTTTCGCACTATACTGCGTTGACAAAACCCTTATTACGCTTAGGCGTAACGCGGGTTTTGCCGCCTTGTCTAGTACAAAAATATTCCCTCAAAATCGGACACTTATTTATTCTGCCGTCCCTTAAACCAAATTTTTAGCACCTGTATTTATGTCATACAGATAAGCATATTTGGAGCAGCAAATATGCCTAAATTTTTAAGCTAAATGTTATCGTCTCTTTTAAGAGATATTCAAAAATAGTCATTTTTTTGGATTTTAGTCCTTTACTAGCAAATTTAAATGCTCAAAAAAATAGGTAATTAAGTTTCTCAGGCTTTTTATTACTATTTCCCCCAATATTTCTGTATTTTCGTACCTTAATTTCGGAAGGGGATATTTTACACCCAACTCCGTCTATAATAAAATGACTAACTAAACTAACTATATCAAAATGATTGATATTATTAAAGAAACCCTACGCCATTTAAAAACGAATGGTATTATTTCTAAAAGTAGTTTTAGACAAGCACAGGCTTTGTATTTTAGTGGACAAGTGCAATTACTTACACAAGCTACAAAGGCATACGAATTTACGATTGATGATGAGTTTGATAATTTTGATACCAAAATCTTTTTTGAGGAAGGAAAACCTCATCATAAATGCTCCTGCAAATCGGAAGAAGTTTGCCATCATGCAGTAGCTTCGTTAATTCAGCTAGTAGAAATATTAGGGCAGGCGGAAGAAAAAGGCAAATCGCCACAAGGAAAAAAATACACTAAGGCGGGTATGGTAAAACGAGTGCTTGCCGAACGTAGAGAACGAGCCGATAAAGCCGAATATACGATAGAGTACAATACCAATAAATTTGGTGAACATACCTTAATAAACGAAAAAGCGGTTCGCTACAAAATAACCTTTAGAGATTTAAAGAAAGGGGAGGGCTACTGCACTTGTCCCGATTTTCAAACCAACAAGCTAGGTACTTGTAAGCACTTAATGTATGCGGTAGACGTTTCTAAAAGTAAACGTCGCATGAAAAGTAAACAGCAATATCCTTTTATAGAAGTTTTTCTGGATCCCAAAAAAAACTACCAAATTGCATGGTACTATCCGCATAAAATGAGTAAGGCAGTAGACCTCTTGATTAAAAAACATTTTGGCGAAAAAAATCATTTGCCCGAAAAAAAGGTTACCTCCTTTTTAGGCTTTATTAATGAAGCCGATGCTTACAAACAAATACTCATTCGCCCCGAAGTATTGCAAAAAGTAGAACAGACTTTTGAAACCGAAACCCTAAAAAAAGTAAAGGGACAATACAACCTCAATTTTTCGGTAATTAACGCCAATCTGTTTCCCTACCAAAAAGAAGGAATTGAATTTGCCGCTTTTAGAGAAGGAGCCATTATTGCCGACGATATGGGTTTAGGAAAAACCATACAAGCAATAGGCGTGGCCATTATGAAAAAACAATTGTTCGATTTTAAGCGGACCCTAGTAATATGCCCTGCCTCTTTAAAAGAACAATGGCAAAAAGAAATCGAAAAATTCTCCGACGAATCGGGCTTAGTTGTGCAAGGCAAACCTGAAGAACGAGCCGAGCAATATTTAAACAAAGACCACTTTTTTACCATCGTTAACTACGAAGCTGTACTACGAGATTCGGAGGTAATAAACAAAGCCAATTTTGATTTGGTTATTTTAGACGAAGCACAACGCATTAAAAATTACAATACTAAAACCTCCTCTGCAATTAAATCGGTACGTAAAAAACACTCCTTAGTAATTACGGGTACACCCATCGAAAACCGTTTAATAGATGTATACTCGGTAGTAGGATTTGTTGATCCTAAATTGCTGGCTCCTTTGTGGGAGTTTTCGTATCAGCATTGTTATTTTGATGAGAGTAAGAAAAACAAAATTACGGGTTATTACAATTTGCAGAATCTAAAAAAACGCCTACAATCTATATTAATTAGGAGAGAAAAAAGGCAGGTAATTAAACAATTGCCCAAAATAGTACAGTTGGAAGTGCCTATTAATATGCATCCTAAACAAGCAGAGTATCATGCAGGATATGCACGAGGGATTGCCTCTATTATCAGTAAAAAATTTATGACTCCCTACGACATGCAAAAACTGATGTTGTTATTGAGTAAAATGCGAATGGTGTGCAACTCTACCTTTTTAGTAGATGGTCAAACACATCACTCTCCCAAAATTGACGAGCTTAAACGCATCTTAATAGACAAGATAGATCTTCCCAATCAGGATAAGAAAATCATCATTTTTTCGGAGTGGATAAAGATGCAGAACATTATTGGCAAAATGCTGCGAGAAAACAATATTGGCTATGCCGAATTAAGCGGAAAAGTACCCGTAAAGAAAAGAGGGAAATTGATAGAAGCTTTTAAAAACAATCCCGATTGCAAAGTATTTTTATCGACTGAAGCAGGTGGCACGGGTTTAAACTTACAGTTTGCCGATACGGTAATTAACTTTGAATTACCCTGGAATCCAGCTAAGAAAAACCAACGCATTGGCCGTATAGACCGAATTGGTCAGCGACATGATAATTTAACCGTTATCAACTTCATCTGTCGTCACTCCATAGAAGAACGCATTGCCAACGGATTGATAATGAAGCAAAACCTTTTTGAGGGCGTACTCAACAATGCAAGTACTACGGATGTGCTAGATTTATCCTCGAAAGGTCGTTCGCAATTTTTTGATGAGATAGAAGCAACCGTTAATGAGATGATTGCCATTAATGAGGAAATACAAGCGATGGAAGAGGAGTTTATGAGCGACATACGAGAAGATATGCAAGGCTATGCCGAAGCTGGAGACACTAGCGACACCCCTCCTGCTGCACCGCCTGCCGCTACTGACGAACCTGGTACTAGCACCAGTCCACCTAAAACTGCTGAAGGAGGCGAAGAAGGAACAAGCGAAGCGAGTGAAGGGGAAAGCAAAGCAACAAACAAAGAAACGGGTGAAGGAGAAGGCAAAAAAGCCCAACCCGCAGATGCTACCGCAGAGACTAAAAGCACCAACAAACAAGCAGTAGATGGCGAAGGCAAGCAAGGCACAGATACTAGCAATGAGCCGCCAGTTACGCAGCAAATGGAGCAGGTAGAACAAGTAATGAACCAGGGCATGGGCTTTTTGGCAGGTTTGTTTAAGATGGCAACGGGCAAGGATATGGCTGCTGGCGAACAAAGTATTAGTGTGGACAAGGAGACAGGGGAAGTGACGATGAAATTTAAATTGCCTGTATAGGCGTTTTGTGGGGATTTTGTAGAGACGTTGCAGCGCAACGTCTCTACCGAAAAAATGCCCTAATTATTGTTTGCCAAC
Source organism: Bacteroidota bacterium (assembly GCA_020630215.1). GTDB lineage: Bacteria > Bacteroidota > Bacteroidia > Chitinophagales > UBA2359 > JAHDBT01. The sequence goes on along the minus strand of JAHDBT010000171.1, from coordinate 1,258 downwards.
ATTATACGTATTTGTTTTTTTATAAATAAATAGAGGTTTAAAAAAAAATCACCATCTTTTGATCTTTTTGTGTGAAAAGGTTTTGCAATTCAAAAACTGTTATTATCTTTGCAGCGGAGAAATGGCAGAGTGGTCGAATGCGGTGGTCTTGAAAACCATTGTACCGTGAGGTACCGGGGGTTCGAATCCCTCTTTCTCCGCCAAGCGTAATTAACTGATTTATAGTTGATTACGCTTTTTTTTTGCGCTAAACTGTACGAATCTACATTTCACACATTACCATTACCCATCTTTACATTTCATTAAGAACCAATCATTTAATTTCAGCAAGCAAAATACGCCCCCTTTTTCCTAAAAAATTAAGGGTTCGAATCTTTTATTCTCCGTCCTCATTCATGTAAAAAATCAAGTAGATTAACCGATTTATTATTTGCGTGTTATCAAAATTAAATAAGCATTTATGATTTTACAAAAAAGGAAAGAACCGTTGTACTTTTTGTTTTTCTTTGTAGTTATAACAGGGTTAGGTAATAACAGCCTTGATGCACAAGAATTACAAGATTACAATAAAGCCTACATTTGGCGAGGAATGCAGCATGAATGGACTTATAATCATCGTATTAACAGGTTGGGAAACTATGTTACTAAAAAAGAGGGGGGGCAGATAGTTCACTCTAGTGCAACTGGACTAGGGGCAGATAGTACGTTTTATACTACTCATTATACCTATATTGAATCACCTAACCTAGTATTTAAAGAAGTTCCTATAACCATTCAGGTAAATGGTAAAGAAGGCTCCCTATTAACAAAAACAGAGGAACTATATATAGCCGCCGAACCTTGGATTAGAGACAAGGAATTTTATCATGCTTTTATTAACGGATTTGAGATTCAGTCTTTATCAAAAGCAGACCAGCTGAAATTGTTTCGGTTTTTAGTTAAAGATGTTGTTTATTCTAAAGAAACAAAAGAATTAAAAATAAGAGCCGATTTTAATTTGGTTACGAATTGCCGAACCATTGAATGTCCTGTATTTAATAATAAAACGGCTTATAAACTTACGTTAAATGTTTTGGTATTGGCATTTGACGACGGAGGAGCTAATTATGTGGAAGGATATACTGCCAGAAATTATGTATGGGATGAAGCCATAGAAGTAGAGAATAAATCACAGCAAGCAATTATTACGGGACAAAAAGAAATATTTCCTTTTGCAACAGTTGGTATTAAGGGGCTTGGAATTATACTAGACGAAGAG
>JAHDBT010000170.1 GCA_020630215.1 Bacteroidota bacterium | reverse complement strand
CCTTGAAAAATATAATTAAATTTCTTGGTAGACTTTATTTTTTTCATTTCACTTATACATTATTCTAAAGTACTTTCTACTCATTGTTTGAATAGTAACGATTATTCTATAAATAATTGACTAGGAATACCGCTTCGGGTCACTTGTAAAAAGCCCTTCTTGCTTGCATATTTAATATGCTATTAAGCAATTAAGCTGGGTTGCTTTAAAACAACGCTTTTATCCGTTTTTTCGTTCAAATTGCTTGGCAATTTCTGCTAATGGGTAGGTCGTAAATGTAGGTCGTCCGCTAGGAGAAATATAGGGGGTTTCGCAGCCAAAAAGCTGGTCAACAAGGGTCCGCATTTCTTCTACACTTAACTTCTGTCCTATTTTTATGGCATTTTTCCGAGCCATTGCTTTTGCCAAATTGGTGCGTTTATCTAATTTAAACGCTTGCAAATTTAGTTTAAATTGTTCAATTAAGCTTTCAATCACCTGTTGTTCATCTCCTGTAGATTTCACATCAGATGGTGCGCCGTGTACAACAAAGGTATTTTGCCCAAACTCTTGCACATCGTATCCTAGTGCATTAATATCGGGTAAAATTTCTTTCAGCAGGTCGGCATCCGCACCTGTTAGTTCTATGGTTTGCGGAAACAATAACTTTTGCGTGCTTACCTGCGCTCGGTCAAGTGCATTTAAATAATTTTCAAATAAAATGCGTTCGTGTACCAATTGTTGTTGTAACAAAATAAAACCCGATTTTATTTGCCATACAATATAACAATGGTGTAATTGCACGGGTATAAAGGGCGTATCTTGGTAATCGTCATTGTCTTCAAAGCCTAAGTTGGGTTGGCTAAAATCGCTTTGTATGGTAATGGTTTCTTCGGTAGAAAAATCGCCATTTTTAGTTTCTCGTTCTGCCTTTGGAAAATCAACAACTCCTGTTTTATAAAGTTCTTCCCAATTATCGGGTACTCGTTTTTTCCAAGCAGGCTGTTCTCCTGAAGGAAAATTGCTGCTGCCCGTCCATTTAGCACTTCCTCCTCCGCTGCTGTTATTACTATTGTGGCTTTTACCCGCAGTTGTTTTACCCGCACTCAAACCCTTTCCATCTTCTGCCCCCATTTTGGTACTCGGTTTAGGAAAACTGTTAAAGGGATTGGTTAGGTTGATGTCTCGGTCGAAATCGAGGCTTGGGGTAAGGCTGTGTTTACCCAATGCTCGTTTTACGGCTGCTTGTATAAAAGCATAAACCAATTTTTCATCGTCAAATTTTATTTCTTGTTTAGTAGGATGCACATTTACATCTATCCTAGCAGGATCAATATCCATGTATATAATGTATAAAGGATACGTTTTGGGTTGCAGCAACTCGTTGTAGGCTTTAACAATGGCATGGTTAAGGTAAGCACTTTTTATAAATCGTTCGTTAACAAATAAAAACTGTTCCCCTCTGGTTTTTCTAGCAAATTGTGGTTTACCAATAAAGCCGTATATCCGCAAAAAGTCGGTATCTTCTTCTAAAGATACTAGGCGGTCGTTAAAGCTATGGCCTAGTAAACCTATTATGCGCTTACGCAAATTGGAAGCAGGCAATTGAAAAACTGGAATGTTGTTATTATGGAGCGAAAAATATATTTTAGGGTTGGCCAATGCTACTCGCTGAAACTCATCTATAATATGTCGAGTTTCTACGGCATTGGATTTTAAGAATTTACGACGGGCTGGCACATTGTAAAACAGGTTTTTAATGGCAAAGGAAGTACCATTATTACACTGACAAGGTTCTTGCATTTTTACGGTAGAGCCTTCAATAATTAATTGAGTGCCTAGTTCGGCTGTTTGTTGTTTGGTTTTAAGTTCTACTTGTGCAATAGCTGCAATAGAGGCCAATGCTTCGCCTCTAAACCCTAGGGTGTTGATGCTGAACAAGTCGTTTGCATTGGTAATTTTAGAGGTCGCATGACGCTCAAAACTTAGGCGAGCATCGGTACTTGACATGCCGCAGCCATTGTCTACTACCTGAATGAGGGTTTTCCCAGCATCCTTGATAATGAGTTCAATACGAGTTGCGCCTGCATCAATAGCGTTTTCGAGCAATTCTTTTACTGCCGAGGCTGGCCGCTGAATTACTTCTCCTGCCGCAATTTGATTGGCAATATTATCAGGTAATAGTTGTATAATGTCCGACATGCAGTATCGTGTTCTTTTTCGTTTTTATTAAATGGTGTGGTCTGTATTGTCGGAAAGTATTAAGTGAAAGCGACAAAATAACTCCCGCCATTATGTTTATTCTTTTTCCCAACCCTGCGTTACAAATGCTCGCAATAGCTCGCTATTGCTGTGCTTCTTTTATTCCGCAAGCGGTTCTCTACACTTAAATATGGCCTTTCTCCGCAAGCGGTTCATTCCGTTTAAATGCATCAATATGCATTTATTTTGCTGCGCAAAAATCACTCATTCATATTTTACTGCGTAAAAATCGTTCGTTCATATCTTGAAAAAAACAATTGCACATACTGGCGGGAGTTATTTATCCCTTTTCACTAATGGTTAATATTACAACCTGTTTACCCTCATGACGAATAAGATCATCAAAATTAATAAAAATGGTACACCAATCCATATTTTTATGACATCTAAATAAATTAAAGTGGGCACGGTTAACATTGCGGCTAATAAAAACACCCTTGCTACTTGGCTTCCTGTTGAGGTACGCTCTCTAAAAGCAATATCTCTTTCGGTAAAAGCTCCTACAATTCGGCTTCGGCTATCTTGGTTATAAAATGCCCCTCTTTCAAATCGAATACTCCTACGTTTTTCATCTCGTTCTTCTTTGTCTTTATCATAATAAATAGGCGTATAATCAAAACGGCGGTGCTTGGGCAATCGAATAAAACTCGATTTTAAGAAATTAGACATAAAGCTATTTTAATTGATGAACAATTGTATAAATGAATGAGAAAAAAAATTGCAAGAAGTAGTACTGTTAAGCTTTTATGCTTAATAATACCATAGAAAAAAACAGCCTATTTAATTAGATTCTTTTTTTCAACTTCCTGCAAAAATGGAGATATACTGCTTCTGCATGTATGGATATTATTTTAGATATCGCTAACCTCCTAGCATTAGAGATAACAAGTCCAATTTAGTAAAATCTACGCTTATTTCCTAATAAAATAGGCTAAGTGTTAACTTTTAGGTATTTAATGTTCCGTTTTGTGATTTATTTGTCAGTTCAACCAGCCTTAGCATAAAGCATTGCACTGCTTTTTAGAGTGCTATTTATGAAGCAGTAAAACATTGCAAATATTTTACAAATTTCCTATAAAGCTTGCAGGCATGTTTGCAAAATTATAGTTACATTGCAGATAACAACAAGCATAAAATTAGTATTGGTAAATTATAGCTGCTGTTTTGTATTAGTTTGGCACTTTATAAACGTTAATAAATAAAGGACCTGTTTATCTAAACGATTAACACTTTTCTTGGTAGATAGTAGCGAGTACTTGGTATATAGACGGTTCCACTTCGCTACACGGCTGCAAAGTGTCAAGTACTTTTCCTTATTTGATAAACAGATCAAATAAAGTATGCTAAATTTGAATACGCAGATAAAACATGTTCAAACCTAGCATACACGGCTAATTCTCGCTTTAACCTTTGCTACTATTTGCCATCTAAGTGAATGAGAAAAACAAACTCTACCACTTTGATTATTCTTTTTTCCAATAGGGCCTGGTAAATGCTCGTAATAGCTCGCTATTACTGCGCTTTACCACTTGCCTTGAGAAAAACAATCGCACATCTTGGTGAAGTTTATTTTTTCATTTCACTAAATCAAATAGCTCACTCAAACTGCTCATCATTCTATTCGCTAAAATTTAATCTCACAATACATTAATGAAATACTTAATCTTGCTATCTAAAGTACTGGGTTTAATGGTGCTTATTATATTGGCATCCTACATTACTGCATTCGATTCGCAAAGTACCGAACCAATGAATACGGAGAACAACACCCAAATTAACCAAATGGAATGGGTAGAAAAAACCATTGGTAGCATGAGTCCAGAGGAGCGTATTGGGCAACTGTTTATGGTAGCGGCTTATTCTAATAAAGATTACAGCCATCAACAAACCATTAGTAGCCTAATTAAAAACAACCATATTGGGGGCTTAATATTTTTTCAAGGAACAGCTCCTAAGCAAGCAGAACTGACTAACTACTACCAAGGCATTAGCAAAACACCTTTGCTAATAGCTATTGATGGCGAGTGGGGTTTAAGTATGCGCCTAAAAGATACCCCTCGCTACCCAAAGCAACTCACCCTAGGAGCGATACAAGACAACAGCCTTATTAATAAAATGGGGGCAGATATTGCTCGGCAATGTAAACGCATGGGCATACACATTAACTTAGCACCTGTTGTTGATGTAAATAACAACCCCAATAATCCTGTTATTAACGACCGTTCTTTTGGAGAAGATAAATACAATGTTGCCAACAAAGGGATTGCCTATATGCAAGGCATGGAACAAAATGGTATTATTGCCTGCGCTAAACACTTCCCTGGGCATGGCGATACCGATTCTGATTCGCATCATACTTTACCTGTTATTAAGCACGATATTAATCGCTTAAGAGATATTGAGTTTTATCCATTTCGAGAACTTGCCAAATATAATATTGGTGGTATGATGGTTGCACACCTTGACATTCCTGCCTTGGATGCTACGCCTGTAAAACCAGGTTCGCCACACAGTATGCCCACTACTTTATCTAAAAAGGTGGTAACCGATTTGCTTAAAAAGGAAATGGGTTACAAAGGACTTATTTTTACCGATGCCCTTAACATGAAAGGCGTAAGTAACTATTTTGAGCCTGGCATAGTAGATGTAAAAGCCTTAATAGCTGGAAACGATGTATTGTTGTTTCCCGAAAATGTAGGCCGTGCGGTAAGCGAAATAAAAAAGGCAATGGCAGCAGGTGAAATTACCCAAGAAGAAATAGATACGAGGGTACGAAAAATATTGAATGCTAAATACAAAGTAGGTTTACATCAACGCTCGTCTATAATAATGGCGGGCTTACAGGAAAGCCTTAATACCACACCAACAGAGTTGCTGATTCGCCATTTATACGAAAATGCAATTACCATAGCCGCAGATAATAGCCAGCAAATTCCTTTTAAAGAACTAGAAAAAAAGAGTTTTGCTTCCTTGGCTATTGGTGCAGCAAAATTTACCGAGTTTCAAGCTACATTAGGAAAATATGCCCCTGTAGAACATCACACCATTAAATACACGGACGTTCAGAATGCTTACGACCAAAAATTTGCCGCATTAAAAGATAAAAGTCATGTAATAATAAGTTTGCATGGCATGAACAAATATGCTTCTAAAAATTGGGGACTCAACGAAAAAGCACTAAAATTAATTAAGCAATTAGAACAAGTTACCAATGTAAGCCTTGTTGTATTAGGCAGTCCCTACAGCCTTAAACATTTTAGTAAAAGCAACACCGTTGTAGTAGCCTACGAAGAAAACGATATTACCCAAAGTGTAAGTGCACAAGTATTGTTTGGTGGCATTCCTGCTAAAGGAAAATTACCTGTTACCGCTTCTCCTTCGTTTAGGTATGGGCAAGGATATACTAGTGCCGCTGCCATTCGTTTTAAATACACTATTCCAGAAGATGCTGGCATTAACGCCGAAGACTTGCGCTATATTGACCATTTAGCAAAGGAAGCTATTACGAGCAAAGCTACGCCTGGTTGCCAAGTTTTTATTGCCAAAGGTGGTAAAGTAATTTTCGAAAAGTCGTACGGGCATCATACTTATAGCCGTAGAAGGAAAGTGAAAAACAGCGATTTATACGATTTGGCTTCGGTTACCAAAGTAGCCGCAAGTATGCTAGGCGTAATGGAACTGTACGAGAACCAAGAAATGCGCCTTACAGATAAGTTTGGCACTTTACTGCCCGAATTGCAAGGTACGAGCAAAAGCAATTTATTAGTAAAAGATGTACTCACACACTCTTCTGGTTTAAAAGCATGGATTCCTTTTTACGAAGCTACCATGCCTAGTAGTGTATACAATCGCACCTATAAAAAAGAATGTACCGATATACACTGCGTACCAATTGCCAAAAACATGTACATGGACAAAAACTACGAGTACAAAATTTGGCAAACCATTAATCAATCGCCTGTAACAGGTAAAGGCAAGTACCGTTATAGTGATGTAGGGTTTTATCTTTTTAAAAAGCTGATAGAAAAAAAGGCCTACACCTCTATGGATAAATATTTGGCCAACCGTTTTTATAAACCGCTAGGATTGCACACCCTTACTTATAAACCTACCGACCAGTTTAGCACCTATAGTATTACTCCTACCGAAAACGATACCAAATGGCGCAAGCAAATTGTACATGGATACGTGCATGATATGGGCGCAGCGATGATGGGTGGCGTAGGCGGACATGCTGGCTTGTTTAGCAATGCAAACGATTTAGGCGTAATTATGCAAATGCTACTAGATGGACACTATGGTGGCCGTTACTATTTTAACCCAGAAACCATACAAACATTTACGGCTTACCAGAAAAAAGGCAGCCGCCGTGGATTAGGATTTGACAAACCAGAACCTAACGACAGCAGAAAAAACCCAGCAGGAGACGCTGCATCGAGTAAAACATTTGGTCATACTGGCTTTACAGGCACCTGCGCTTGGGCAGATCCTGAACACGATTTAATTTTTATATTTTTAAGCAACCGTACCTATCCTAAAATGAACAATTACAAATTAATTAAGCTAAATACTCGTACCAAAATTCACGATGCTATTTATTCTGCCATTTACAAAGCCAAAAGCAGAGCCAATAGAAGCCGATATAATGGAGGGTAACTAAATGCTTATAACTTAGTGGCAAAATTCTATAAATGGGTTTAAGATGAGGTAATGCATGGTTTGGAACTAAGCAATAGTAAAAGGCGGTGCTAAACGGCTGACCTACTTTTGGTTAAATTAAGAAACGGTTGTTATTCTTTTTTACTTCTGTCTTATTTTAAAGCAAACAAGGTAGCGGGTATTTGCTCTAAATAAAACACGACAATCCAATAAACCACCTACTTTTTTAGTGCAACTCTATCTAAAAACACATCCATGCATCATCTATTAATCAACATTTACGCTTTATAAATGGCACCCTTAGACCTTGGAGTCAAAAAAAGTCATTATTAAATTTCAAAAATAGTCTCTTTTAGTCTAATCAAGCTATCAGCTTTGTTCTTTAAAGCTAAATTAGCATTAAACATGCACTTAATATTATTTATCAGCCCTCTATTTATTAATATTATTCACCTTATGATAACATTCTTCTACCAATAGTCGCTGACAAAAAAATAATAATTCTCAAAAGTTTTTGTTTTCTAAAAAAATAGCGTGACTTTGCACCCATTACTAGCGTCTTATAATAAATAAAGAATGCACTTTCATTCATTATCCTCATCTCCAAACTTAGCTGTCTATTACGCTTATTTTATGTAACATCCTCTATCTAAACATACAAAATAGCCTGTTACATAAGCTACACTATCTTGTGTATATAAGTCAATAACAAACACTAACTGTAATTAAATACAACCACACCGTTTCAGTTACTCCTATTGATTTATTATTAACCAATGAAATCTTGAGAATATGTCTAGCAGCGAAAATAACATCTTTAAGCAGTTGCAAATATCAGATAAAGAACCTCCTAAAAGAATAAAAGAGGAGGTTTTAGGTTCTTATGCAATGCTAAACACAACCATGAATGCGGCCGAATTATACGCCGTTCATTTTGGTGATACCTTAATGCGTATTGCCCAACTATTTGATAAGGCTTACTATCATCAAAAAGATGAATCTGAGATGCCTTCTCAACGAGAGAATTAATATTTGCATTAAAGTTTAAATGTTTGTAAGTAATTTGCTTATCTTTACCCTTCTAATTGTAGGCCCGTACCTTACAAACATTTAAAACTGTGTAAACATGCCAGATACTCCAAGAAGAACCGTTAATACCATCGAGAACATCAAAGAAGCCTTTATCGAGCTTTATTTTCAAGCAATTAATATTGTACCTGATATTATTGGTGGTCTCTTCATTTTATTGATAGGATGGTTTATTGCTAAAATGATCGCCTTTATTATTAAGCGTATTTTAACAACGCTTAAAATAGATAGCCTAGGAGACAGGCTTCGGGAAATAGATCTTTTTTCGGGTATTGAAATTACGCTTAGTGCACTCATTGCTAAGGTAATTTTTTGGATTATTATGTTTTTTGTAGCCGTTACTGCTACACAGGTTATGCAGTTAGATATGCTATCTGAAGGCATTACCAAACTCATCGACTTTATTCCAAAACTATTAAGTGCGGTTATTTTCTTTGTTATTGGCGTTTTTATTGCCAATATCATTAGAGAAGTAGTACATGCCGCTTGTGCTGCCATGAATATTGGTGCAGCTAAGATAATGAGCTCCTTTGTATTTTATTTCCTTACCATCATGATTTCTATCAGCGCGCTAAATCAAGCAAGCGTTGATACAGAGATATTAACCAACAATATTACTATTGCAATGGCTGCATTGTTTTTTGCTTTTGCAATAGGATATGGTATTGCCTCTAAAGATATTATGGCCAATTTATTAGCCTCTTTGTATAGCCGAGATAAGTTTTCGGTAGGGCAGGTTATTAAAATAGGAGATGTACAAGGTAAAATTGTTAAAATAGATAGTACCTCTGTAACCTTAGCTAATGGAAGTACCGATACTAAAATTGTAATGCCTTTAAGTAAATTAATTAATTCTACCGTAGAGGTGTTGTAATTGGTAGCTGACATTGAGTAGATGATACGCGGCTTTGCTTTATTTGCCGCTTTTAAACAAAATGATTTAGTAAAAAAAAAAGCCTTCTCAAAACACTTATTGGTTTTGAGAAGGCTTTTTTTATTTCTGATAAGGCAATGGTATCTAATGTAACATGACCTAAAAATCTAATCCCATAGATAAATACCATTGCGTATCGGTTTTTGCGCCACTATCTATGCCCCAGGCGGCATCTAAACGCAAAAAGTAACCTAGCAGCTTAGAGCGCATTCCTAGCCCATAACCGCCTACAATAGGATTACGGAAATATTTTACAGTGGCTTCCACAGGCACCTGACCAATGGTTACAATATCAAATTGGTTTTTTTCGTCAAAGGGAGATAGCCCTTGCCAAGCAGTTCCTAGATCTGCAAATCCTATTACTTGGAAGTTCTTTAAAAACTCTGAACGCAAAGGATTAGTAGATAGATAGCTAAAAATTGGAATTCGCAACTCGCTATTTAACACCATGTAGCTACTGCCATTTCGTACATTCTGCTTAAAACCTCGCAAGTTGGTTGCTAAAGATTTAAAGGCGTAGTTTGCACTATAATCAATAGGTGTACTGTCATCAAAACGGCGATTGGGATCAAATGCCAGCCAGTTTTCTACGCCTCCTAAATAGTATATCATTTTTTTACTACCAAACGACAAGCCCGTTGCTAGGCGGTTGGCCCATATAATTTGGCGATGTACTTTTTGGTAATGTCTAAAATCACCTCCAAAAATACCTAGTAAGCCTGTTTTTTTAATGCTAAAATCTAATTCCTGATCTGTTATAACAGCATCAAAAGGCTTATGCATTTCTAAGTATATTTTGTAGCGAGTACCATTTAAAATATTGAGTGCTATATTAAGCGTATTATCAAACACCAATTCTACTTTGGCATGTGCCCAGTTTTCGTAGGTATCGTTTAATGCTAAAGACACCCTATCGGTTGCTAAAAAGCTAAGTCGGTCGTTTCGGTATCCTAAATATCCACGTATACTGGTATTGGCATCAAAGGGCCAAACTAAGCCATACTGTGCGTAATGTGTAGTAGTTTTACCCGTTACTGGATAATCAGGAAAATCGGGTAAATCAACAAGATATAAGTTACGTTCGGCTTTACGGTAGAAGAGTACTTTTTTATCCAAGCGTTTTTTCATGTTCCAGTACTCCAAAAAGTATTCGGTGCCATTTAATCCTAGTGGAAAACGGAAACCGCCAATCACTCTATAATTCTCCATTAAATCGGTAATCCCAAATTTAAAAAAGGCGTTTAAATCGGGCGAGCCAAATCCACCAGGGTCACTAAGGTTAAAGTTTTCGTAAGGCACAAAAATAAGCGTATTGTCAAACTGCGATACTACATGGTCGATGCTGAATTGGGTAAAATACTTACGAATATCCGTTCTAACAAACAAGGGTTTGTCACGCTCATTATCTTTGGTGCTGCTTACCAAGTTTTTATTATTGGCTTCTATTTCGGCATATTCTTCATCCTCAAAATCAAATTCACTTTGGAAATAATAATCTTCAATATCTATTTTATCGGTTGAAGTAGCATCTTCAGTAGAGGAAGAATTAGCTCCTGTTGTTTCGTTTTCCTCCTCGTTTGTAATAGGACTTGTTTCGCCTCCTTCCGTTTGCTCCATTTCCCTTTCTATCTTGGTTACCTCCTCCTCGGCTTCTATACCTAAAAAATCGTCTACTAAGGATTTATCTTTGGTTTTAATAGTCGTTTTTCCTGTATTACTACTCCCCTCTTTATTTTTCGTAACGGCATTATTTTCGTTCAATTTAATACTGCTTGTACCGTCGCTATTGGGCTTAAAAATAGGTACTGGAAAAACAGGTGCGTCTTGCTTTGCCTTATCAAAAGTTTCGAGTTGTTTGCGGTAAGTTGTTTTGTCGAGTCTTACAATCGCCTCTTTAGGATTTGCTAGTACTTTTTCTCGGTGAATTTCATAATTTTTCTTCGTATAAAATAGTCGTATTTCCTCTCCTGATGCAACTGCTATATCGCTCTCTAAAATGTTTTGGTCGCAATTACTTACTGGAAAAGCTTGTGCAATGGTTTGGTATATATCTCGGTAAATAATGGTATCAATTGCGCCTGCATTTTGCAAGCTATCTAGCCGATATGTTGGGTTAAGGATGGTTGAATCTGGATAAAAGACCTTTACATCTTGGCGTACAAACACGCTATCAAAGTAAGCTACATAACGATTACGGATGCCATTTTCGGCACTTAAAAATCCTATATGCAAACTATCATATTGGCTAGGCAGCACCTCGCTCGAAAGCGGTGTGTTGGTAATTTGCACCAATTCTCTTTCTTCCCCCCAAGCAGGTTCTCTGCTTAAATCGTAAAAGAAAACATCGAAATTATCGAGGGGTAAAATGGTATCGAATTTAGCTTCTTTTAGCGAATTATTGAGGCGATTAGAAGTAAAAACAATGCCTTTTCTATCTTTTAGTTTTACAAAACGAGGCTGTAAATCGTCGTAATAATCATTAGTAAGTTGTTTGGTTTTACTATTCGGAATATCGAATAAATACAAATCAACTTGTCCACGTTTAACCGCCGACATAATTAACCGCTTATTATCGTCGGTAAAGTCAATATCTATAATTTGCTGAAATTTAACAATGTCATCCGTTTGCTTTGTATCTTCAATGGCATTGTACATCATAATTTTTACATGGTCTCGGCGGTTGTAAATCACTACCAAACGCTCACTGTTGTGGCTCCAGGTTAGCAAGGGGTAATTATCCTTAAAAGGCTGCGAGTGCGATTTAAAGCCCGTACGCAAAATAACCTTTTGTTTGTTGGTTTCGCTATCGTAAACAAATACCTTATTTTTACCAATTTCGCTCGTTGTATAGGCAATAAAGCGTCCATCAGGACTTACCTTTAGCTCATCTAACACTATATTTTTAGTATTATAATTGCGTCCAGTTCTTTTTACCAAAGTGCTATCGCTTAGTACCGTTTTATTAGCCAACTCTGCATTGTATAAATCTACATAATAGTTGTTAAACTCTCTAATAGTCGCATTTAGTTGATTGCCTAGCACAAATAAAAATCCACTTTCTACGCTTCGGTTAACACGGGTTAAATACAATAGGTTAGGAATGGCGGATTGCCCGTGTACCTGTGCAATATAATGCCAGAGGGCATGACCTGCAAACGTAGCATCTTCGCCCGATAAACGATTAAAATTGGAATAAGCTCCTTTTACCACATTTTCTCGTAGGCGGTTATCCATTTCCGCATCCCACTCTTTACCAATATACGATACCAAACCATTTACATACCAATCGGGTAGATTAAGGAGTACGGCATTTTGTAAAATTTCTTGAATATTGGTTCCAAAAATCATTTTTTCGAGCGATACCCTAGCAACCCCCTCTCGTATTTGCCGAGCAAGGTTTTGGTGATTGCCATCAAAATGAACAAAAATTTTATTACCTAAAATTTTGGTAACCCCACCCGTATTGTTCTGTTCTATTCCTAGCCCAATATTGGTTTGCTTTAAGTCGGCCACATCCTGATAAATCATAATTTCTACCTTAGAGCTATTTTTAAACTCTAAAATAGATTCGATTTCTTCGAGGCTTTGTTCTGCATGATGAACGGTAAACTTACACAGGTCGTAGCCCCCTTGATAATAGTAGGTAACAAAGTTGGGCGACTCGTAGTACGACCAGATAAAATCGTGGTATTGTACCCTGTTTTGTCCAAAGGTTGTATAAAATCCTTGTGCTTGTATTTGATTAGACATCAGCAAGCTAAGGCTACTAAGGACTAGGAAGCAACTTAAAAATGGAATAGCTAAATACTTTTTCAATCGCATATATAATAATGATTGCTAATGGAAGAAAGGACTCGGTACTTGATTAGTAATAGAAATAAAATGTTAACTTTGCAAATAAGTAGCTGGACATAAATAATCGACACATTCTTAACCGGCTCTTTTTCCGTTATACTGCGTTGTAAATGCTCGATGTAGCGCTGCTATATCTGCGCTTTACGCCTTGTTTAACAAAAAAATAGCTCGGTTAATAAGGACGATTATTTATGTCCAACTACTTAGTGGTTTGTCAACCAATTTATGATAAGTTCCGCATCATGTTTTATCGGGTGTCAACTTATCATAATTAACTTGACAGGCTACTTAGGGATGGTGAAAAAATAAATTTACAAATTTCCGCAAAGAGATTTTCTAATAGACAAGGCGCAAAATACGAATGTGCGATTTTTGCGCAGCAAAATAAATGCCTTTTTAGGCATTTAAGCTAAATGAGCCGCTTGCGGATAGGAACAATTTTTACGCAGTAAAATAAATATCCCTTTGGATATTTAAGCTAAGAGAACCGCT
>JAHDBT010000169.1:9929-13344 GCA_020630215.1 Bacteroidota bacterium | reverse complement strand
ATTTTAATATCGTACTTCGCTTACACCAATTCTGCTGATGTTTCCTTTGTACAAATTAAAGTCGTTTACGGTAACGGTTTTATCTAGGTTACAATCGCTGTTAAAGTAACCATTAATTAAGGACGCTTCTGTAACAAAGTAATTAAAATCGGTTACCGTAATTACGCCATCGCTGTTAATATCGCCAGCAGGCATTGCAAAGCGGCCGTCTGTGGTAGCGGCCAGTTGTTCTTCTCCGCCTTTTACAGTCCACGGTGCACCAAAATTAAGGCTGCTAGGTAGCATAAAATCTTCCCTACCCATTAAGGCTAAATGATTGCGATGACGAACAATGATATTGTACGACTCATTAGCAACTATATTATAAAAATTAACTGCACCAGCACCTGTTATATCTACTACATCGCCATTGTTTAATAACCAAGCCGCACGGCTATCCAGCAAAATACTAGCATCCTCTTTATCTCTTAACTCTACTAAAATCCAATCTACTACATTATCAGGAATTCGTTCTACACTTGCGGCGGCTTCGGTCCCTTCATAGTTCCAAGGAGCCGTATTAAAAGGTTGGGCAATTGGTAAAACCCCATTGTCTATCAAACCTGTACTCATTAATCCTGTTTCAGGATTGTACGCACCTTCTAGCAAGGTATTTAGCTTTAATTGTACAGCCCTTAAATCCATATACATAGCGTTGTTATAAAATTCAATACCTCCACCAGAATCCCATACATACGACATTGTTCCTCCAAGGTATAATTGGTCTTTATAAATGCTTAGATTGTTAATAATTCCATCTATCCAAACCATAGGAATTAAGTTGGTTGTTCCTGCTTGGTAAATGCCTATATTTGTTCCATTTTCTATGTTTAAACTTCCTCCTACATATAAATCTGTTTCATAAGCAGCCAAAGAATTAATATAGGTTTCGGCAGTGCCAGCATAAGCCGTGTAAGCGGTTACATCTAGTAGCGATTGCCACGAATTGCCATCAAATTTTGCTAAACCAAAAGTAGGATCATCGTGCACATCAAAAAAGTGACCGCCTGCATATAATTCGCCTTGGTATATGCTTAGGCTGCGTACAATATTATCGAGACCATTGCCTAAGCTTTGCCAATTTGCGCCATTGTATTGTGCAACAAAACTGGTTGGTATTGTATTTACTTCTGTAAAAGCTCCTGCTACTACTAAGTTGCCATTAATAGTTGCCATGCAATGCACGGGTGCATCAAAATTGCCAATATTACTAAGCGTATTGCCATCGGCGTTTAGTTTAAATAGCGAGTTGCCTGCTACGGCATATAATTCGTTGTTAATTTCGTGTAGTACATTTATTGTTGTAGTTGGCGTACTAAAGTTTTGCCAACTATTGCCATTCCATTTAGCTAAAGAAAAGTTATTTCCTAGCTCATCGGTAAATTCGCCACCAGCAAAAATTTGGTTATTATAAATACTCAAACTCTCCACATCTCCATTTAAGCCATTGCCTAGTGTTTCAAATTGAAAGCCATCCCAGGTTGCAATGTTATTACAACTTAAAGTATTGGCCATGGTAAACGAACCACCTAAAATAACTTTCCCGTTCTCTTCGTCCGAAAAAATTGCCTTTACTTCTCCGTTCAATCCTTCCCCTAAATCATCCCAAAATCTCGGATAATCGGGTCCGTAAGTAGGTTGTATCCAAGCTAATTCTGCTAGGCTAAAACCGTAGTTTTTTGCCCATTGCAATAAGGCTTTTTCCTCTTTTAGTTCTGCAATATAGGCATAGTTTTGTGTTTGATGCACGGCTTGTGCAACATCGTTAAAACCTGTTTCAATTATTAAATGCCCTACAGCACAGGCAGTTCCAAAGTTATCAATAAAATAAGGTTGGCGGGTAGCGTGGTAATGGTTAACAGGAAAAACGCCATTTTGGAAATAACGCTGCAAAATTTGCAATGCTTCCATGCGTTTCTCTTGTTGCACCACCACTATTGTTTGTGTGGCATTATTTTGTAATGCCAAAGTTACTAAAGCAAGGTGTGTCTGAATTCGTTGGTTATCATCGGTAAATTGAACATTGGTTGCAAGTACACTAGGATTAAAATAAGCCGATGCCCATTTCCACTCCTTATTAACTTCTTGCAAATGCTCGTAAAGGCTAGCCGGTTGTTTTGGGCTTAGTGCTGCAAAAGCACAAGTGCCGATACTTAAATAAATACCTAATAAAAAAATGATGCGATTCATTTTGGTTGGTTTGTTTGTCGTTTTTAGCGTAACTTGTAATAGTATACAGCAATAATTATCATTGTTGCTTAGGGGGCATGGGGCAATAAAAATAAGGTTAGATATAGTGTGGTGCTATACCAAAAATAAATCGAGTAGTAAAAATGTGATTGAAGCAATACTTTTATAACAAAATACTACCATATAAAGATAGGTAATAATTCATTAAAAAATGATAATTGGCTGTTGTTTTTCTAAAAACTAGGTTAGTAATAGGTTAAACTGTTGTTTGTTAGGGAGTGTTTCTTATTTAACCAATAAGAATTTATTAATTGAAGGATTCAATAGCTTTGTTGCTATGTAAGAAGCATAAATATAGTTGAAGGAAAACATTTTAGGTATAAGGTACTAAAATGTTCTGCTACCTAGATTTGCAAAATTTGTACCAACAATATTAAAAAGCTACCTTTGCACTCCATTTTTAGATTTTTTGTCGCAAAAATAGCTCAAAACGCAGCTGTAACAATAGCAACACTTCTTATCACGCAAATCATAAACGCTTTTATTGCCTACTATGTTATACACTAAAGAAATACAAAAACGACGTACTTTTGCCATTATTAGTCACCCTGATGCTGGTAAAACGACCCTTACCGAAAAGCTTCTTTTATTTGGTGGAGCTATACAAACAGCGGGGGCAGTAAAATCTAATAAGATTAAAAAAACAGCGACTTCCGATTTTATGGAAATTGAACGCCAAAGAGGTATCTCGGTAGCTACTTCGGTGATGTCGTTTGAATATAAAGATTGCCTGATTAACATTTTAGATACGCCTGGTCACAAGGATTTTGCCGAAGATACTTTTAGGACCCTTACTGCTGTTGACAGTGTTATTTTAGTAATTGACTGCGTGAAAGGTGTCGAGCAGCAAACCGAACGCTTAATGGAAGTTTGCCGTATGCGAGATACCCCTGTAATTATTTTTATTAACAAAATGGATAGAGAGGGCAAAGACCCTTTTGATTTGCTAGATGAGTTGGAAGAGAAATTGTTTATTAGTGTGCGCCCCCTAAGTTGGCCTATTAATATAGGAATGCGTTTTAAAGGGGTTTACAAACTTTACGACCAAAGCCTACGCCTGTTTAGAGCCAGCACCCAAAAAATAGAAAAAGAGGAGGATGTTTTAAACATTCCAGATTTAGCAGAT
>JAHDBT010000169.1:0-9829 GCA_020630215.1 Bacteroidota bacterium | reverse complement strand
CACGCCAACCTCGACCCTAAACACCGTGACCGTATTGCCTTTTTACGAGTATGCTCGGGCAAGTTTGAGCGCAACAAGTTTTTCCATCATGTACGCCTCAACAAAAAAGTACGTTTTAGCAACCCTACCAGTTTTATGGCACAGAAAAAAAGCGTTATCGACGATGCTTTTCCTGGAGATGTAGTAGGCTTGTACGATTCTGGTACGTTTAAAATTGGCGACACCCTCACCGAAGGAGAAAGCATGACCTACCTCGGCATCCCAAGTTTTTCGCCAGAGATTTTTAGGGAACTCATCAATACCGACCCGATGAAATCGAAACAGCTAGAAAAAGGAATTCAACAATTAACCGACGAGGGCGTAGCACAACTGTTTGTACAACCTACTTTAGGTAACAAAAAAATTGTAGGCACGGTAGGAGAACTGCAATTTGAAGTGATACAGTACCGCCTAAAAAACGAGTACAAGGCCTCTTGCGAATTTCGTCGTATTAATCTCCACAAAGCCTGTTGGATTACCAGCACTAATAAGGAACAACTCGCCACCATGATTCGCCGCAAATCGCAATACATAGCCAAAGACAAAGACGACAATCCTGTTTTTTTAGCGCAAAGTGCGTATATTTTGCAAGCTACCAAAGGCGAATATCCCGATATTGAATTTCATGTTACTTCGGAGTTTAATGCGGTGGTTTAAGCGGTCAGATCGTTCGCTTGCGCTTACTGTCAGGAGTCAGATCGCTGCGCTGTCAGTTTTTATATG
Source organism: Bacteroidota bacterium (assembly GCA_020630215.1). Lineage (GTDB taxonomy): Bacteria > Bacteroidota > Bacteroidia > Chitinophagales > UBA2359 > JAHDBT01. The sequence continues at coordinate 9,067 of JAHDBT010000169.1, read as the reverse complement.
CTGGCGATTAGGGGACAGTGTTCAGTTGCCAGGGGTCAGTGGACCACCCAAACACCTAATACCAGGTACTAAATATCCTTTACCTAAAAACCATTTGTTATTATAAAAAAACATACTTACTTTTGTAGTATTAAAGAAATGCGCTTCGCATGGATGTAATTGCTCCTTACCAACACGATTAAATAAAAAACTCAATTATAAAAAAATGACAACACCTATTGTATTAATTGCGACCGCACAAGGCGATGATGTAGATGCCTTAGCAATGATTGAGAAAGAAGTTACTGCTATAAAAAAAACATTAGAAGAAGCTGTTGATAATGGCTGGATTGAATTGGTTATTATACGAGACGCAACAATAGAAAAATTATCCAACGAATTTAACAAGAAAGAAAATAGCGACCGCATTACTATTTTTCATTACGCAGGTCATGCAGATAGAGAAGGTTTGATAGTAGAAGCAGCAGATGGCAGCAGTAAATTTGCTTACAGTGCAGGCTTAACCAAGTTTTTAAGCAGCATTAAAAGCCTAAAGCTTGTTTTCTTAAATGCATGTACTACAGAAGGCAATGCCAAGGATTTATTATTAGGAGATATTCAGAATGTAATTAGCACCAATTGCGAAATAGCTGATGATGCCGCTTATATTTTTGCCAAGCAGTTTTACCAATCGCTTGCCGCCATTAAAACCGTTGACGAAGCTTTTCAAGATGCAGCAGCAAGAGTAGAAATGGAAATAGCGGAAAATAATTACAGAAATTTAGACAAAAGAGGTCCGAAAAGAAAGAATAGCCCTCCGCCTAGCAATCCGTTTCCTTGGGAAATAGGCATGGACTATAATTATGGCGATTGGAAACTTACCGACCTAGTACAAATTGAAGTGTTTTTAGCATACGATCAAAAAGATGAGGAAATTGTTACCGAAGAATTTCGTCCACACATTGTAATGCTTGAACGGCAAAAATTAATTAGCACCATTACTTCCGACTATATTAAGGGCGGCGATCTTCAGGAAGTATTATTTGAAAAAGCAGAAGCAGCACGAATTATTTTGTTGCTACTGAGTGCTAATTTTATGGCAGGTAAGGATACAACTAGGTTGGTTAAACTAGCACTAAATAAAATGCACCGAGAGAAGGGCAATGTGGTAGTGATTCCTATTTTGCTTAAGAAAGTTTTATTACAAGGCCAGATATTAGATAAATACATGCCACTTCCTAGAAATGGAAAATTTGTTGATCAATGGGATAATAGAGATGCTGCTTTTACGGATATTGCTAAAGACTTACGGGAGGTTGTGTTGAGAGAACGGAAGAAGCTGGGGTTAGAGAGATAATAATAATTTCAAAAAAAAGGGCTATTACTTTATAATTGGTAATAGCCCTTTTTTATAAATTGTTATCCTTTAATTTAATTTACGATACTACTTCCTATTTCTTATAATCAGGATTTTTAAATTTAAGTTGAATGGTTTTAGTAAGCCAATCTTCTGTAGGAAGTCTTTTGCGAGTTCCTCTTAATCCTTTGGTACCAGTACTTTTATCAATTTGGTCTTCCGTACAAGGTAAGGGCAAACCATTTTGAAGCGATTCCTTCTTAATTTTAAAAGGGGCATTATCTGTGCTAATAATTAATTTTAGGTATCCACTTTCTGCTAAAAAATGATGTTTTTTAATATGCTCTTCTAAGTAAAAATGAATTGTTTCACTCCCATCCCACTTACTATTTATTTTCGCATCTCTACTTAAACGATATACCGCAGCGTCATCTGTTATATCTAAAAAGTTAAGAATTCCAAAATCTGCGCCTAAATATAAAAGGCTTACTCTAAAGGTTTGATTACTGTTATTGTTAATTTCAAACGATAATTTAGCAATATGCTCTTTCCCTTCTTTTGTGTAATCTATCTCAAATATATTGTTGTTTGTAGCAGTAGGTGTTAATGGCAGTTTACTACCATCTTGCTGAATGGTAATGGTTACGTCCTCATCCCTAATAGCACTATCTGCTTGGGATAGGTTTTTGAAAAAAGCCCAATTCGATATTTGTTCAAAACAAAATAATATATCCGACATTGCCTCATCTGTATTTCCTGTTGCTTTTTTTACAATGGGTTTATATGCATATTCTATTACCTCATTGCATTCATTTACTACTGCTGCCTGCAATTGGTTAATTTCAAAACCATCGTCTTTTGCTAATAAAACATAATCAACAGCACTTGATTTACCTACAAACTTTACATTAACATCCTCAAAATCTTTTTGGTGCAAATAATAATAATTCATTGCGTCTTTTACCATTTCTTCGTCTCCATCGCAAAAAACATGAATATTTGGTTTATATAAATCTTCAATAAGCACATTATATTTTGTATCTTTATTTAGCTTATCTAAATTTACCGTATCAAGATAAGTATAGTCGAGTAATACTTTACTAGTTTTTGTGCTTACTAAAAGTTTGTCATTGGCATCTAGTATTTTAATGGTATTAGGCGTATTTGCATTGCTACTAACACCTTTCAAGGCTCCTTTATCCATCATCCAACGCCCCTTAACCTCATCATATCTTAGTTTCGCTCTATCTGGTTCATTAACACTTACCCCTCCTAAAAAAGCTTTATTTTCATCTTGTATTGGCTCGGCATTTACTTTCGGATTTTGCTTATAAGTACTAAATAACTTAAAATGTGCGCTATCTGCAAGTTTACGATAAGAGCTTTCTCCGCAGGTATTTTCTAGTATTTCTAGTATGGCGGAGGTAAACACACCGCCATATTTATTTTCTTTTGCTTTTTGATGGCTTTCGCAAGCGGCTAAATGTACATGCTGTGCTAGTGGAAGTAGGGATGATAAATCCTTTGCATCTTCAAACTTCTGTGGGCTTAGATTTGCCTCTTTACTAAACTCAAAACCTTCCCAGGTTCTTGCTGCTATTGCGTCTGCACAATTTCTTGAACGCAATAATCCTCTTGCAATATTACCAGAGTGACAACAATCTGTTACTACTACCGTATGTGGTTTTTCTTTTTGAGTAACTTGATGTAGCACATAGCGCAACTCCTTATTTGCTAAAAAGGTAGCCCCATTATCTAAGCGACTATCATGACAACAAAAAACTTCTAATTTATCATCCTCTTCAAATTTCTTTAAAAATTCGGGTGCATGTTCTTGTGCGCCATGTCCCGCATACCATACTAACAATACGTCATGCTTAGTAGCTCCTGCAAAGTGCGATTTTAAAGTATCAATGATATTCTTTTTAGTAGCATCGCTATTAAGTAGTTTTTTAACTTTTAAATCAAATTTATTTTGAGTCGCTATTTCTAGGTAGTCTTCTACTCGCTCTATATCTCTAATACATCCGCCAAGGTCGCCTATGTATTTATAGTCGTTAATGCCAATAAGTAGGGCGTAGAGTTTGTTATTTTTAGGCGTTTCACTTTCCTTAATATTGTCGTTAACGATTGTAGGTTTAATATCTGTATTAATTACATCAAGTACATCGTCTCCAAAGTTTTCACGAATTAAACCTCTCTCTCGCACTTCTGCTTTGCCCAATTTCCACCAATTTCGTTTAATGCCCATTAATTTAAATAAGGGGGTAATAGGTGTACTAATCGTAATTTTGACACTCATATTTTTGGCATCTCTTATTTCCAAGCCACTATTAATATCTGCCATTTTGAGTTTTTCTGTGCCTACCGCAGCATCCAATTTTATACTTGCACTTGCATCGCTACTATTGGAGTACAAAATAACTCCCGCAGCAGCTTCTTTTAATTCATTAATTATTACCCAATCTTTTTCCCATTTCCCTTCATGAAACTGTTTTAAGATAAACTCCATCAGTTTAAATTGATGTTTTATTTTATGGGTTTTTACTCCATTTGCTTTAAAATAAACACCTCCCTCTGTACCAAAAGAAACTAAAAAATCGGCATTGCCTTTTACGGCGGGATTTAGGGTAGGTGGTATATCTACTGTTGTATTCAGATTATATTCCTTGCAAGTATCAGAACTATAATTTATATGGCCTCCCTTGTTTGTTTCAATTGTTCCTATATCAAAGCCTAAGCTTTTAATATTGTCTCGAACAACAAAAACGCCGTTTTCTATAACGCCAATATCACCAATATTTAATTTGGTATTAGGGTCCCAAGTTGGATGATAACCATATTTTTGAGTTAATTCGTTTACATACTTTTTATAAGTTGCCATTGTTTAATTTGCTTTGTGGGGTGTATAATGAGGTTTAATATTGCCTATTTATTGGTGTTAGTAGCAAGGGAATTTATTTAAACGGTACTGATAAAATGACCTTGCTCGCACTTGCTCCAAATACAAGAGGGAAAGTAAAAATTATTTCGGCAATATCATAATTTTTAATGCTCAATATTAATATTTTTCCTAAAAAAAATCATTCACCTAGCACGCTCTTTGTATTTTTTATTATTATCATATCTCTAAAACACAAAATAATCTCCCTATTCCAACTAAAAACAAAATCGCATCGTTATATTTACGGTTTAGAATTCAACAATAACAACCCTTTAAATATTTTCCTCCATGCGATTGTTAAACATTTCTTTAGTCCTTATTTTTTTATTGCTGCCCACTAGCATTGGCTGCCAAGCTCATGCCGACGGCGAAGCAAAAGCGCAAAATACCGAACAATATGATGGCTTGAAAACTCGATTGCAAGCAGCCATTAATAATTTTAATACCAATCCCGATTTAAAAAGTGCTACTTGGGGTTTTTATGCTAAAGTAATTAACAATGGCTTGGTTGTTGGCCACCACAATGGGCAAAAAAGCCTTACGCCTGCCTCTACTTTAAAAACGGTTACCACTGCTGCTGCCCTTAGTATTTTAGGTCCCGATTTTACTTTTACCACCATCCTTGAACACGATGGTTTTATTGACGACACAGGTGTACTACACGGCAACCTGTACATTACTGGCGGCGGCGACCCAATGCTAGGCACCCACCACAAAGAAAGAGCAACAACACACAAAGTTTTGCTAAAAGAATGGACGACCGCCCTCCGAAATAAAGGCATTAAAAGTATTGAAGGGCGCATTATTGGTGATGCCTCTATTTTTAGTGAAGACCTTGCTTCGCGCGAATGGATGTGGGAAGATATGGGTAATTATTTTGGTGCTGGTGCTGCTGGTCTTAACTTTCACGACAACCGCTACGACTTATTGTATACCTCTAGCAGTAAGCAAGGAGGTAATACTACAATTGGCAATACCATTCCCGAAGTACCAGAGGTGGAATTTGTGAATAGGGTAAAAGCAGGCGCAGCAGGCACGGGTGATGAAGCTTATATTTTTGGCTCGCCCTATAGCAATATTGTGCATGTTCGAGGTACGATTCCTCCTAACAAATCAGGTTTTCCTGTTAGAGGTTCGGCACCCGACCCAGCTTTGTTTTGCGCACATAATTTTAAATTAGCTCTAGCAACCGCTGGCATTAAAGTAAGCGAAGAGGCGAGTACGGTACGACGTTTAAAAATTGCTAAAAAATATAAAACACAAGCTCGCAAAACGATTTATACCACAACTTCTCCCCCACTCCACAAAATTGTTTATTGGGTAAATAAACGCAGCGTTAATTTGTATGCAGAAGCTTTGGTAAAAATGATGGGTAAAAAACAATACAAAGTGGGCAGCATTGATAATGGAATTAAAGCCATTACCAACTTCTGGAAAAAACGCAATATTGATGTAGACGGACTGATGATGTACGATGGCAGTGGCTTATCTCCTTCTAATAAAATTACGCCTAATCAACTAACCAATATGTTATCGAATTACAGCTATGATGCTAACTTTACGCACTTCGATAAATCGCTGCCCGTTGCTGGAAATCCTAGTGATGTGGGGGGACTAAAAAGCTTTATGAGGAATACGGCTGCGGCTAAAAAAATGCACGCTAAAAGTGGTTACATTGGACATAATAGGGCCTATACAGGTTATGTTACTAGTAAGGGTGGACAACAAATTGCGTTTGCGATTATGGTGAATAATTATAGCTGTAGCAACTCCAAAGCAAAGAAAGCTATTGAAGCGGTTTTGAAAGTTTTAGCGGAGTAATTTAAGTAACGGTTGAAAAATAAGTTCCCGATTTATACGCAGAAGTTTTGTGCTTAAACAAGGCGCAAAACGCAAGCGTAGCCTAAGCTACGGTGAGTATTTGCAACGCAGAGTAAGTGCAAAAGTTCAAGTAGAAATCAGGAACTTATTTTTTTACCGTTACTAATCGCCCATTATTTCCGAAACACGTAACAACTCCTTTTTCATTTCGGGGTTGTTCAAAGTAGGCATTTCTTTCATGTTGAAAGAGAAAGCTTTTCCGCTAAAGTGAATGTTAAACTTGGAGGAAGTCTCTTCTAACTCGCCTTCGTCTTTTTGGAGTTTATTTGGATCGATTATATCTACCCAAAAGCCTTTGTCTTTTACTTCATCAAGGGTGTATACCGCTAAATTGACTTTATCAGCAGCATGGTTCAATTGTACTCTGTAACCAGATTTTTGGAGGAGGAACCAATTAAAAAGCGTTTTATAAGTATCGCTTTTTTCGGGCAGGAGGGTTGCTGTGGTTTCGTTAATAAGTAGGTAGTAGAGCCAATCGTTTAGTTGGTATGTGCTTTTGTAATGAAGTAAGCTACCTAGTAATGAAATGTACTGTGTATTGTTAATATTGTAGTAAAACTTCTTAAATGTTTCTTCAGAAATCTCTTTACCTAGCGGAATGCTTGTCATATCTACATCGTACCGAATTGCTACCGTTTCCCCATAAAACTTTACGGCTGCATTTTTCTTATCTCCTGCAAAGGCAACTGTACCCTGCATCATAAAAAAGAGGGTAATAATAAAATAGATACTTTTCATAATTTTGCGGTTAAGTAATGGTAAAAAAACAAATACTATTACATTACAGTTCTCCGCTAAGTTAGAAAAAAACGCTTAATAAACAAAAAAAACTTATAGTATGAAAAACATAACATGATTCATTTAATAACTCAATATTTCCGAAATGCGGAGTAAGTCCCTGTTAATTTCGGTGTTGTGTTTGGTAGCTTTTACAAAATCGGTAAACACTATTTTGTTGTTAATCATTCCAGCCATAATATTGCGTTCGCCAGCTAGTAGGGCTTCTGTAGCTCTTACTCCTAGGCGGCTTGCCAATACTCGGTCGTTGCAGGTAGGTGCGCCTCCACGTTGTATATGTCCTAAAATGGTAACCCTTATATCGTAGCGGCCATTCATTCTTTCTTTCACCATTTTAGCAATTTCTATTGCCCCTCCTACTTCTTCTCCTTCTGCTACTAAAACAATGCTCGATGTTTTTTTGCGTCGCCAACCATAGTCTAAGCTTTCTACTAGGTTGTCAATATTGGTTTCTGTTTCTGGAATTAAAATGGCCTCTGCGCCACTAGCAATGCCTGAGTACAGTGCAATAAAGCCTGCATCTCGGCCCATTACTTCAATAAAAAATAGGCGGTCGTGTGCATGTGCGGTATCTCTAATTTTATCAATACATTCTACTACGGTGTTTAGAGCGGTATCGTAGCCAATAGTAAAATCGGTACCAAACATATCATTGTCGATGGTTCCTGGCACACCAATAAAAGGGATGTCGTATTTTTGTGAAAACTCGTAGGCACCTCTAAAGGTACCATCGCCCCCAATAGCTATTACTCCTTCAATGCGTTCGGCTTTTAAATTAAAGTAAGCCTGCTCCATTCCCTCCTTGGTTTTAAACTCTTCGCTTCTAGCCGACTTTAATATGGTGCCGCCTCTTTGTATAATATTACTTACTGACCTAGGGGTCATGTTTTTAAAATCGCCATCTATAATGCCTGCATAGCCTCGCATAATGCCTTTTATTTGTACACCGTGATAACTACAAGTACGCACAACGGCACGTATACAGGCGTTCATGCCAGGGGCATCTCCTCCTGAAGTAAATACGGCTACTTTTTTAATGTTTTGTTCTTTAATTTTTTCCTCTATTGTTTTTTCCTTATTTTCTTTCTTTTCTGCCATTGTTAGGAGCTATTTGTTAATTAAAATCCAAAAATAAATGTTATTGCTAGTTTTTTTACTACAAAGTAGGTTATTTATTTGTTATCTGGTTAAAAATAACAAAGTCGATGCCAAATGAGGAGCTTGAGGTGTTAAAAAAGCTCCTACTAAATAGCAGGGGTTTAAAGGTATCAATATTGCATATTCAAACTCTTGCTACCCCAATCCCTCCAAAAACCTCCTCACCCCCTCCATATAAGCCTCCGTATTCACCAACAAAATATCATTGTGTCCACCTTCCTCAAATAAAAGTAATTGCTTGGGTTCATTGCTCCATTTATGTAAATTAATGCCATGTTCTGCACGCACCAAACTATCGTTTTTGGTGTGTAGTACTAGGGTGTTGCCTTTATAATTGTTCAACTTTTTTTCGTGGTTTAAATACGTATCAAAGGCTTCTTTAAATCGTTCATGGTCGGTGCCTAATTCGCCTGGATAGGCTCGCATAAAAATACGTTCGGATACATCGGCAATACCGCTTTCTAGTATTAAGCCTTTTATTTGTGGAAATAACTCTACCGCATGTACCGCATAAATAGACCCTACCGAACGGCCAAATACAATTATGTTTTCGGGGTCTTGTGGAAGGGCGTTTATAATATGTCCTACATCGTTTAACATTTGCCCTAACATAGGTACGCCCTGCGACATGCCATACCCTCGGTATTCTGCTAGTAAGCAATTGTATCCCCAAGCATTAAATATAGGTGGAAACAAGCCCATATAATCGGGTACAATTTCGCCATTGCCATGAAAAAAAACAATGGTAGGGGCGGTTGGGCTTACTTCTTGGTAATAACAGGCCAAACGTATATCTACATCGACTTGTACCCAAAATGGATTATCGAAAAATTCTTGACGAGGAAAAAAGTATCGCTCGCTTACTAAGCGGTGATCGAGTATTGGATGTTTCATATTTTTTTGCTTTTGGTGTTTGTATTTATTATTTTGACACAAGCATTTATACTCAA
>JAHDBT010000750.1 GCA_020630215.1 Bacteroidota bacterium | reverse complement strand
GTACTACGCTGTTTGGGATACGATGAAGCCTTATATTGCTAAGTTGAATAAGTAAATCTACTTATACCCCTGCGCCTGCAAATTAAACAACTCTGCATATAAACCGCCTTCTGCCATTAATTCCTCATGCGAACCAAGCTCTAGTTTTTCGCCGTTACGTAATACCAAAATACGGTCGGCCATGCGTACGGTGGAGAAGCGGTGGGAAATAATAACGGCTGTTTTTCCTTGGGTAAGGTCGGTAAATCGTTCAAATACTTCGTACTCGGCCCTTGCGTCTAGGGCGGCGGTAGGTTCGTCTAAAATTAGGAGTTGTGCATCACGCATGTAGGCGCGTCCTAGTGCCACTTTTTGCCACTCACCACCCGAAAGTTCTACGCCTTTTTCAAACCGTCGGCCTAACATTTGCTCGTATTTGGCGGGGAGTTTTTCAATTACGGCATCCGCCAAACTTTGGTGTGCGGCAGTTTTTATTTTAGGATGGTTGGCTCTCTCGTCGATTTTTCCGATGGCAATATTTTCGTTTACCTTTAAATTAAATCGCACAAAATCTTGGAAAATTACGCCAATAATTTGTCGGTATGCTACTAAATGGTAGTCCTTAATATCTCTTCCATCCAATAAAATACGCCCTTCCGAAGGGTCGTACAAACGAGCTAATAATTTTACGAGGGTGGTTTTTCCTGCGCCATTTTCTCCTACTAAGGCTAACTTTTCGCCTGCTTTTAGGGTAAACGATACATTTCTAATAGCCCATTTATCGGTATTGGGGTATTGAAATCCTACATTCTCAAACACAAATCCTTCCTTTATTTGGCTAGGAATTTTCAAAGCATTTTCTTTAGAAATAATGGTGGGTTTAATTTCAAAAAAGTCGAAAAAATCTTTTAGGTATAAGGCACTCTGAGCAATAAACGAAAAGCGTTGTAAAATGCCTTGTAGTAGGTTCCGCAAACGATTAAAAGAGCCTGCTAAGAAGGTTAAATCTCCTACGCTTATTTGTCCGTTTACGGTTTGCATAATAATAAACACATAGGCAATATAATAACCTACATCGCCCAATCCATTAAAAATAAATCCCCAAAATGCTTTTCGGATGGCTAAATTTTTATTTACCTCATAGTATTTATCTGCTAGGGTTTTAAAGCGGTCTTTGACAAAATCTTGCAAGCCAAAAATTTTAATTTCCTTGGCAGTTTGGTCGCTTGCGCCTATTAAACGGAGGTAGTCCAATTCTCTTCTTTCGGCGGTCCAGTTACGAGCAATAGAGTAGCTGTGTTGGTTAAAATAGGTTTCACTTAAAAATACGGGTAACACGGCTATCACCAAAATTACAATTAGCCAGGGATTAAACCATACTAAACCAGCTGCTAAAAATACAATGGTAATGGCATCCTGAAATTGCTTTAATATTTGCGACATCATTATTACTCGGTTGCTTGTTTGCCGCCTTGCTCGTTCTAGTTTATCGTAAAAACCAGCGTCTTCAAATTGGGGTAAATCTAGGGCTGCGGCATGTTCGATGAGGCGCACCGAGCTTTCATTGGCAAATAAATCGCCTAGCAAATCGTCGAGCAAACGAACAATACGATTGAGCAAAGAACTGAACAATACGAGTCCTAATTCGATGGCAACAATGGTCCACATATAGCTCATGTCTGCATCCGCATATCCGCCTTCTAATTGCGATAAGCGAATGACTTCATCAATAATTAATTTGGCTACATACAGCACAGCAACAGGCAAGCCTGCACTTGCAATACGCAATACAATATTACCAGCCGCCATTGGTTTGCTTGTTTGCCAAATCATTTTTAAAAATTGCGGTATGCTTTTTAAGGCAAGGAGGCTTTCCTTAAAAGTTAAATCGTTTTGGTAACGATCTTTCCGACGGGTAACGCCAAATATGCGGGTCCAAAATGACATATATTGTTATGGTTTTAAAAGATGGGTTGGTAATATAACATCCGTTGTAAAACAACACAAAAGTACACTTTAGGGTTCAAGGAAAAGAAAATAGTCCTTAAAAAAAACGAGTAATGGCATCAGAGGGATGGAGAAAAAATAAAGTCCACCAAGAAATTTAATTATATTTTTCAAGGCAAGGCGTAAA
>JAHDBT010000168.1 GCA_020630215.1 Bacteroidota bacterium | reverse complement strand
CTAGCACAAAAATATTTCCTCAAAATCGGACACTTATTTATTCTCCGTCCCTTAAGGTTAAACATAAATTGGCATAAGTTGCTTATTATAAAATAAACACCATAAAAAATGGATTGCTAGGAGACTAAATGATAGAAGATGTTGTTACTAACTGTTTTTGTGCGAGCTTATTAGGCCAAAGCTCCTTAAAAAAATTTTATTCATTGAAAAAAATAAAAAAACATTCTTTCTTATTTTTCAATAAATAAACCCCAAAAGCATATAAAATGCTAAATTAATAAGATAGTGTTGCTAGGAGAACTAAGCTTTGTAGTAGATTTGATTTTAAAAGTTGAGATAAGTGTAAAAGTAACTAATTTAGAGGCAAAAATTAATCCAAAAATCTGGAAAAACAACATTTTCACAAAACCATTTATCACAATTTATCATGCGTAAATCATTCATTTAAAACCAAATAATTGTAGCACAAATACTCATAAACTATTTTTCCTAAATGGATTTCACTTTATAAAAACGTCTTAAAAGTAGTTTTAAAATGGACTTGTTTGTAGGAATGTTTTTATTAAGACGGTGATTTGTTATTTTAGGTTACATAAAAAAGACTTACTAACAGCTACTTTATTCACAAGTTATTATTTTTCAATATAATTACCATGGTCTGCTAATTAAAAAAAACAAAACTAGACTAGTTTTAAAAACTTGCTAACTAAATGATTCCTAGTTATTTGTGCATGTTTAAGCTAGACTAGTGACTCAGAACCTAAGTTCTTGATGACCCAAGCCTTGTCTTTTTTTCCTGCTACGGCGTTATTACTCGGTCACGTAGCTACGGCTATGCTCCCTCGCAATGTCTTGTAGCAGAAAAAAAATACGGCGACTTAATCATCAGAAATTTAGGTTCTGAGCCACTAGCGTTTAAGTATTTTTTTATAAATCCGATAATTATCTTCATCAAAGCATACAAAAATAACTTTTTCGAGACTGCTTTTTACTAGTAAGAACTCACTTACCATTTTAATGGCTATTTCGGCAGCCTGTTGTTTTGGATAGCCATAAATGCCTGTACTAATGTTAGGAAATGCAAGACTGGTAATTTCTTTTTGGCTGGCCAGTTCAAGCGAATTCCAATAGGCATTGCTTAGTAATAAGCTTTCGTTTTCCTCTCCGTCTCGCCATATTGGCCCTACAGTATGGATAACATGTTTGGCGGGTAATTTTCCTGCGGTAGTCATTACCGCCTCCCCTGTTTTACAGCCTCCCTGCATGGCACGAATTTTCATACAGTCGGCCAATATATCAGGTCCGCCTACTCGGTGAATGGCACCATCTACGCCTCCTCCTCCAAGCAAGGATGAGTTTGCAGCATTTACAATAGCATCCACTTCAAGGGTGGTGATGTCTCCTTTTATTAATTCTATTTTACTATACATTACAAGATGTGTTACGGGCATTGTTATAATTCCGATTTTTTATGCTTCCAAATTTAGTAGCTCGTAAAAGTACCACTTTTTTAGCACGGTTCAAAAATTAGCTACAAATACCGACATGTTTATTCTAAGCGGTTTACCTTTTTTTAGTAGATAGTTGCGGGTGCTTGGTATTTAGCCAGTTTCGCGATGCTACACCTGACTATAATTGTCAAGCAGCTTTGTTGCCTAAATAGACCTGTTTCGATGCCCTTGTTAAAAAGCATATTGTTATATTGTTTAGACTAAAAAAGGACTGTTAAAGGTTAGGTTAAACTTTAAATTACCAATAAAAGGTTTTAACTTAGCAAGATAACTATCTAATGTACTTTTCACTAAGTTTTTTTCTAGCCTACTGTAGGCAAAAACGACCATTCCCTTATTCCCCACAACTTATTCTCAAACTTCTGGTAAGTTCATGCAACATTTATCTATTAAATTACACCTTATTTTATAGGTCATTGAGGAATCAATATAACCGTATATTCCTTGATTAATTAACGATACGTTGCGGTTTTATCAACTCAATTGAAAGATTACCAAACAAAAAGCTATGTACAAAAAAATATTACTTATCACTTTACTCTTTTTATTTAGCGGTGCTGTTGCCATTGCACAAAACGCTATGGTAAAAGGACAAATAAGCGATGCAGCAACCAAAGAAACCCTTATTGGCGTAAACATTATGGCTAAAAATGTTAAGCTCGGTTCTACTACCAACGAAAATGGTGATTATGAACTAAAACTTCCTGCGGGCGAGCATGAATTGAGTTTTAGCTATGTGGGCTACAGCACTATTAGCCGTACTATTCAACTAAAAGAAAATGAAATATTAGTACTCAATTTACAAATGGGCGACAACAAAACCCAATTAGATGAGATTGTTATTAGCGGCAGTCAATACGAAAAACGGATTGCCGAGGAAACCGTTTCTATCGACATTATTAAAGATTACATCATAGAAAATAATAACTCGCAAGATTTAGCCGAAGCGATAGAAACAACCTCTGGCGTAAGCATTGTGGATGGACAAGCAACGATTAGAGGTGGTAGCGGTTATGCGTATGGCACGGGCAGCCGAGTGCAAGTGCTAGTAGATGATATGCCACTTTTAACAGGCGACCTAGCAGAAGTACGCTGGGAATTTGTGCCAATGGAACATGCCGAACAAATTGAAATTATTAAAGGGGCATCCTCCGTACTCTATGGTTCATCGGCATTAAATGGCGTTGTTAGTGTACAAACGGGTTTTGCCAAATCTAAGCCCGAAACCAAACTAACCCTCTTTAATGGCGTATTTTTAAATCCTAGAAATAAACTGTACAAATGGTGGAATGGCCGCAGTCACCCTATGTTTTCGGGCATGTTTTTTTCTAATCGCCAAAAGCTAGGAAATTTTGATTTAGTACTAGGAGGTAACTACAAATTGGAAAAAAGTTTTTTATACGATGGTGACAATAAACACTACCGTTTTAACTTTAAAACTCGCTACATTAATCCTAAAAACGACCGACTAAAGGTAGGTATAAATGCTAATGCCTTGTACCAACACTGGGGGCGTTTTTTCTTATTTAATGATGCTTACGAGGGTGCTTATAAAGGCGCAATTTCTGACGACCGCTATTCTTTAATGAATATCGATCCTTATGTTACTTTTACTAGTTTAAATGGCCTGCGCCACAAATTTAAAACCCGTTATTACAATGTAACACGTTACCGTCAATCGGGTTTTAGAACCCATAATTCTAACCTTGTTTTTTCAGAATATCAACTACAAAAACGCTTCGACCAAGGTACAGCGGTAACCGTTGGCGCAGTAGGATCTTATACTTGGGGTTTTAATTTTTTATACAACAATGGAGAACCTGTAAGTAGCTATGCAGGCGGTGCTTATATGCAAGTAGAGCAAAAACTTGATCGTTTATCTTTAGTTGGGGGATTGCGATACGAGGTAAATGCTACGGATTTATTTTTGCTAGATTCGCTTAATTTAGACAACAATTACAATCCCTTAGTAACTCGTTTAGGGCTTAATTACAAAGCCAGCCCTACTACTTTTATTAGAGCCTCTTTTGGGCAAGGTTATCGTTCGCCAAGTATTGTAGAACGCTTTGTAAATGAGGAGCTTGATTTTGATGCATTGCCCTTAAAACTCTTTCCGAACCCAGAATTGGTACCAGAAAAAGGATGGAATGCAGAACTGGCTTTTAAACAAGCAATTCGTGCAGGTGAGGGGCTTAATGGTTATTTAGATGTAGCTTTATTTTGGACGGAAATAAACAATATGACCGAATTTATCTTGGTTAATCAGGGCGGCACTATTGGTTTTCAAACACAAAATGTAGATAGAGCAAGAATTGCAGGCTGGGAAATCTCGGGCGCAAACGAAAGCAAAATAAACGACTTTACCGCCCGCATTTATGGCGGATATACCTTTAATTATCCTGCTAATTTAAGTGTAGATACAACTGTAAATGTTTATATGAACAATTTATTCACAAGTATTTCTAGTGTAGATTCGGTAAAAGCCAGTATTTTAAAATACCGTTTTAGAAACGTGGCTAAGTTGGATGTGCAACTGGAATATAAAAAATTATCTATCGGATATAACTTAGCCTATAACAGCCGAATGGATAATATTGACGAAATATTTTTGGTACTGCCCTTTTTTGGAATAAAGGAATATAGAGAAGAAAATCCAGGAGGCACGGCCATTTCTAATGCTCGTATTGTTTACAAAGCTGCCCAAAACCAAAGTGTTGCTATTATAGGTAAAAATATTTTTAACAAAGATCACATGCTGCGTCCAGGTATGATGGGACCGCCTGCTAATATTACCCTACAATATAAAATTAACTTATAAGGCAAAACGTTACTATTTTGTATTCACTAAATAGTAGTAGAAGGTAGAAAGTACGCTTCGCTTTGGGTAGAAAGACGGTTTCAACTTTGCAATTTATTTGCCAGTTTTTTAGTATCGGCTAATCAATTACCTACAAAACGAGTGTAACGAGTCGTCTTTCTACATTATACTAAAGTACTTTCTACTCGTTGCTGAATAGTAACGGCAAAATTCTTAGCATTCGGTTTAAAATTACCAAAAACAAAACGACCTCAAAACAAGTGAAATTCATCACTGTTTTGAGGTCGTTTTTTTGTTCAATAAAATAAAAAATTGAACTCGGTAGAAACTAAAAGTACATCCCTCAAATAGTACTTTAGTTTCTGTAAAACCTACTCAAACAAATACTAAATACTGCTCTTAATGTTTCTTACGCTTATATATACCTCCTATTACTAGTAGCGTTACCATTTTTTATTTTTTTTTCTAAAATTTAGCTTTTTCTTTCAAAAAAAAATTATTCACAAGTATTTGTCCTTAAAAATGAGTACTTTGTAATTCCAATTTTAATCCAAGAAAAAAGTTTTTTTCACTTTTTTATCCCCTTAAAATGAAACATCCCAACTCCTTACTCTTTTATTCCTTTTTTTTACTATTACTTTTAATGGCACTTATTATTAGTGCTTGTGGTATTTTTTGGTCTTATCCTCGTCCCAAACCTGTAATACCAATAGATGAATCTACATTTACTCCTCACAGTATGCCTTTAACTTATGCCAATACCCTCAATGTACAAGGTGTTCCCGATTCGGTTAATGATAAATCGGTTTATATTTTTAGCGATTTAGGTGCCTGGCACGCCTATGCTTTACCTAGCACAAGCGACACTGCACACCTTGGAGCTTTTATTGGCCCTCGTTTAATTATTGCTGGAAACAAATGGTTAAGCCAAACACTTAATCAACTAGAAATACGAGATGCTAAAACCAATATCCTTTTATCGTTAAAAAATGCCAAACAAAAAAGCTGTCATTATTATCCTGGCTTATTGCGTCAACAATTTACTTTTAAAAGTTTGCTTGTTACCTTAGATTTATCCTATACTGATAATCGAACAGCTATTATTCAAACCCATTTCCAAAACATGGGCACACAAAAACTAGCATTGGATATTAGTTGGAAAGGCAATGTTTGGTTACCGACTGCTAAACTTACTGCCAATAGCAAAGGTTTGCAAGTTTCGCTTCCTATGCTACAGGAGGAGGCCAATCTTAAAATACAATTTAAAGAAGCGGTTGAAGTTGCGGTTAATGCTGACGGTAAAAGTTACCAAGTTAAATTATTGGAGCAATTGGTATTAAAAAAAGGAGCTGCACAAAACCTCTATCATACCCAAACCTTATCGCTTAATAAATTAGAACTTGCTGCCAACCAACAAAAGGTAAGTACTGTACTAAGCAATCCTGAATTAAAAATAGATGCCGCTGCCCAACGATGGAAAGGGTATTTAGCCAAAACACTTACTGTAGATGGCAAACCCTTAAACAATGACAGTATTGAACGAGTAATGGTTAAGTGTGTAAATACTTTGGTGAATAATTGGCGCAGCCCTATTGACAACTTAAAGCATGATGGCTTAATTCCTTCTTACTACCCTAATTATTTTCATGGATTTTGGGCATGGGACTCGTGGAAACACGCTGTTGCACTTGCTATTTTTGAACCAGAACTCGCCAAAAACCAAATACGTGCCATGTTCGATTTTCAAGATGAATATGGCATGATTGCCGATTGTGTTTTTCCTGATAGCAGCGAAGACAATTGGCGAGATACCAAACCTCCACTAGCTGCATGGGCAGTATGGGAAGTGTACCAAGCAACACAAGACAAGGATTTTATAGCAGAATTGTTTCCCAAATTAGAACGCTATCATGCATGGTGGTATAAGCATAGAGATCATGATAAAAATGGTTTGTGTGAATATGGTTCTACTGATGGTACATTAATAGCCGCTGCTTGGGAAAGTGGGATGGATAATGCCGTTAGGTTTGATGAAGCAAAAATGCTGCAAAATGATTCGGTGAGCTGGTCGATTAATCAAGAATCAGTTGATTTAAATTCCTATTTATACTTAGAAAAACTACTACTAGCAAAACTTGCACAAAAATTAAACAAAGAAACATTGGCACAAAAATATGAAAGCACGGCGACTACTAAATTACTTCCGCTAATACAAAATTGGATGTATGATGCCGAAACGGGTTATTTTTACGATATTGATATAACAACTAAAAAACCTATTAAGGTAAAAGGACCAGAAGGATGGATACCTTTGTGGGCAAGCATTGCCACTAAAAAACAAGCAGAAAAAATTCGTCATAACATGCTCAATGCCAATACCTTTGCCACATACATGCCCTTCCCAACGTTAGCTGCTAATCACCCCAAATTTAATCCACAAAAAGGATATTGGCGTGGCCCAGTTTGGTTAGACCAAGCTTATTTTGCCATACAAGCCCTAGCAAATTATGGCTATACAAATGATGCAAAAAAAATGACGCAAAAACTTATTTATAATGCCCAAGGTTTAGTTAATGCTCCTAATCCTATTTACGAAAATTATCACCCTATAACAGGAAAAGGATTAAACACACCACACTTTAGTTGGTCGGCTGCTCACTTTTTATTGTTGACTAGAATGTATCACTAAATTATCAAAAAAAAACAAGTTAAAAAAATGAATTATTCATTACAAATAGCAATTTTGTTTAACAAACATTTTTTTGTAAAAAAACAAAGCACTAAAATCATAAATAATCACCTGATAATCAAATAATTAAATGAGACAATCAAAATTCAACTTTAAAATACATAAACAGTTATATTATACAATAAGCAACCTATAAGTATTTACCTCCCTCCTTTTTCCATTTTTAAGCTTGCATGAAGTTTATGAAAATTAAAAAAAAGTATGTATTATTGCAGTAAATAAAGTAAAATTACCAAACAATTAGTTTTTTATTTCATTTACAAACAACTCCAACTATTATGAACAACTCAACCAATATACTACTTGCACATTTAAATAGGCATTTCTACCCCCTATTTACACCATAGTTTATAAAAATAAACTTTCACCTTTTATCCTATTAAAAAGGAATTAAATACACTAGCCTTATACTTACATTGTTCACCCCTGCCTTGTAAGTAATTACCATAATAATTCGCAAACTTTCTATTGAGTATCGAATAATGCTCTTCCTAACTTTATTCTGCTTAACAACAATAGTTATTGCTAGAATGGTAACATCCAAACACATTTAAAAATAAAAACTTCGTTTTAACTATTCAATAAATATTATTAATAATAATTAAATCGAAGAATAAAAAACTGTATTCATTAAGCAAATCAGTATACCCATATTGCTTTAAATGCATTGTTAATCAAGCATTTATGAGTAAGTAAGTATTATTGATATTGCACTCGTATTTAGTGTTAAAATACACAGGAAACATTAGTTACATGCATTATTTTTCATTATGAAAATAATTACTTTTATCCTAATTACTATTCTACCCATTAAAACTTTAAAAATTATGAGAAAAACAATTAAACAACAATTACTTATCAATATAGGAGGGTTAATCTTAGCCCTTTTATTGAGTATTATTTCTATTACAACAATAGCTCAAAACAATAAAACTACCCCAACAAATGGCAATAAAAATACAAGCTCTCAGGCTCAACTTCCTTTTCCTGATGCACCCAACATCAATAATTTAGGCGGTGGTGCAGGACATGGCGGCTGTGGTGTTTTAAACTACGACCAATATATGCAAGAGGTAAATGCCCTAGATAGCAGCTTAAAAACACCAAGTTCTTGTTCTGCTTTGCGTGGTGCTAGTTATGGGGGGGCATCTTGCGATGAACCCGACTGTTCTATCTCGCCCTTAATACATCCTTTAACTGGTAATGCTGTAGATTTAAGCTGTGGTACTTTTCAAATACCCCTTGTGGTATCTGCTTTTAGTAGCGAGGCAGATGCTGATGCCGCAGAAGGAGGAGCAGATTTTGACACAGAAATAGCTGGCGAAGTGGCTTTATTAAACGCTTTTTACGCTCCTATAAATATTGAGTTTAAATTGTGTGAAGATGTAAGATATGCTGATGATATGGGTTTAAGCGCAGCAGAAATTGCCGACTTTGCTAATTTTGATGATACAAGTGCAAATGGTTGCACAGGTACAGATAATGATGATGCAGAAGTAACTCCTTATGTGGTACCTGGCGCACTAAATTTGTTTTATTTTCCTAGTGTAGCAAGGTGTGGCAATACAGGTGTAGCTGGTTATTCTCCAGTTGGTGGAACAAGTGCTAATCCTAAAATTATTGTTCAAATGGGCGGTGTGAATAATTCTGGCAACTTAAATGCCCACGAAATTGGCCACTTTTTTGGTTTATGGCATCCCCAAAATGGGATGGAAGATCCCAATAACGCAGGTTTCTTATCTCCTACCGCTGATTTAGCAGATAATAGTACTTGCTGTGATAGAGGAGATTTTATTTGTGATACTTGGCCAAATCCACATACTTTAGGTCCCGCCTCACAAGCATGTGGAGGTGGTTCTAGTGATTGTAATGCCTCTCCTCCTGCTTACAACAATCCTAGCGATTGTGTAGTAGATGCAAATGGAACAGCTTATGGCTCTATAGCAGGTATGGAACCACAAGTAGGCAATATTATGAGTTATTGGTTTTGCTCTCCTCGTGTTTTTACCGACTGCCAATACCGCAAAATGTTAGATGGTATTATGCTTTGCATGTCGGGATTTTGTTGTAAAACCACAACCGACTTTTTTGCTACTGCCGATGATGATTTACGTAGTAAAAGTATCTGTATAGGCGATGCAATTCCTAGTTTTGTAGCAGAAGAAAATGGCGCAGCTAGTGTTTGCAAAAGCTGGTATGATGCGCCTGTAGGCGGTAACCTTATTCATGCAGGTACTACTTTTAATCCTGGTACTGATGATGGTGTATCAAGTGCGGTTGCTGGTACTTATGAGTACTGGGTAGCTTATACCAACGAAATTGGCGAAGGCTGTAGAGAAGCAGTTACTTTAATTGTTAACCCATTAGCTCCAAATGCTATTAATGTACCATTAACGCAAAGTGTATGTGGTATTGAAGCAGTTAACTTAGATGCAGAATCGGCTAACTTAGGCTTTAATGAAGTAATGGGCTGGTGGATTACAGAAGATAATCCAATGACCGATAGCGACTTTAGCGACCAAACAAGTTTAGATGCAGGTTTAGCAACTGCACAATCAACCAGTTTAAGCAATCCTGTCGCTCATGTGTACGAGTCTACCGATGGCACACCGCCCACTATGTACGACTTAGATTTTGACTGCACCACACTTGATGATACTAAAACTTATTATGCGACCCCTTTTGTTTCGGGTGCTACGGCTCCTGCACCAACCAATTATATTAACAATACCGTTACTCCACTAAACGATTTTAATGGAGGTACTGCAGGGGTTACCAGTATACCTATTCCTGTTTACCAACTTCCAATAACAGCAGGACTCGATCAGGTTTGTATCAACTTAACTTATACTGGCTTTTCTACCCTTAATGATTTAGATATTGCACTAGTAGCACCTGACGGTTCTACCAATATCACCTTGACTTCCTTTTTTGATGGCGCAACCAATACTAATGGTGGTATTATTGCCTGTTATGTGGATGATGGTTCAGGCTCTAATACCTCCGCTTGTAATAATGCTTCGCCTCCCGAGTGTTTTACCAATCCTATCAATAGCGTATCCTCTTTTAACGTTTACAGTGGCGACCCAAATGGTACTTGGAATTTAGTTATAACCGACGATTTTAACCAAGGATTTACTGGTACGCTAAATAGTGTAGAGTTGCTTTTTGACCAAGCTTCGCTTCCTAGCGCATTTCCTAATGTTACTTACAAAGATTGTATATTTGGTACTCCTGTAGAAATTACTTGCGAAAACAACACTTGTATTGCTGGACGTATTCGCACCTTAAACTACGTGCTTTTGGATGAATGCGAAACAGGCGGCATTACTGGTTTAACAACTGACTATAGCGGTACAGAAAGCATTAACACCGACCCAGGCGCTGGTTTTACAAAAGCTTATATCCTAACTGATGCATCAGGAAATATTGTTAGCATAAATACAACAGGTGATGAATTTACGGGTTTATCAGCAGGTGATTACTGTGTAGAAAGCTTAGTCTATTTAACCAGCGATGAAGCAGAAATTGATTTTATTACTCCAACTACCATTGATGGTTTTATAACGACCAATGACGATTGCCCCAATATTTGTATCAGCACTAGCAATGATTGTGAGGTAGCCTTTACCGTTAATCCTGCACCTAATATAGTCGCAAGCGTAAATGGCAATAGTACTGAGGAAGTTTGTAATAGCAGTTTATTAACCTTAGATACCAATCCATTAACCCTGAATACAGGTGAAGTAATAGGCTGGTGGGTTACGGAAGATAATTCCGTATTAGATAGCGACTTTGCTGACCAAACAACCTTAGATGCTGCTTTAGCTGCTACACAAAGTACTGCACCAAGTAATCCTGTTAATCACTTATACGAATCAACCACAGGTACACCCGCAACTGCTTTTGATGTAAACTTTGATTGTAGTACTTTAGACGATAGCAAAACCTATTATGCTACTCCTATTGTTTCTTATGGTACTGCCCCTGCTCCAACTAGTTACCTCAATAATACAGCTACCCCCATGACTGATTTTGATGGAACAACACCGGGGGTTACCAATATACCTATCACCGTTAACCAACTTCCTACAACAGCAGGGCTGGATCAAGTATGCCTTAATTTAACATATACTGGCTTCTCTACACTTAATGATTTAGATATAAAAATTATTGCACCCGATGGTTCAACAACTATCGTACTTACTTCCTTTTTTGCTGGTGCAACAAACAACAACGGTGGTATTGTTGCCTGCTATGTAGATGATGGTTCTGGTTCTAATACCTCCGCTTGTAACAATGGTTCTCCTCCTGAGTGTTTCACTAATCCTATTAATAGCATATCTCCTTTTAGTAGTTATAGCGGTGACCCAAATGGTACTTGGACATTGGTGGTAACAGATGATTTTAACCCAGGATTTACGGGTACGGTGAATAGTGTAGAATTGTTTTTTGACGAACCTGCCGTTCCTCGTGTGTTCCCAGATATTACTTACTCCGATTGTATGCTAGGCACTCCTGTAGAAATTACCTGTAACTGCCCTCCTTGCGAAGCACCTACCGCCCCTGTTTGCTCCAATCCAAGCATCAACACGATGGATATAGCATGGACGACTCCTGCTACCGCAGTTGATGGATACATTGTACAATACAGCGATGACGGTGGCGGAACTTGGAATACGGTGCAAACTGCTACCAATCAACATCCGTGGATTAATGAACTACATTATGATAATGCTAGTACAGATGCTGGCGAAGGCGTAGAAATTGCTGGCCCTGCTGGATTAGATTTAAGCTGTTACGAACTAGTATTTTATAATGGTAGTTTAGGCACACAATACGATGCAGAAGTTTTAGCGGGTGCTATCGACGACGAAGGCGCAGGCTTTGGTGCTGTTTGGTTTCCTATAAGTGGCATACAAAATGAAGGAGCAGCCCCCGATGGTTTAGTGCTTGTTTATAATGGAGATGGTTCTTGTAATTGCCCAGGCACACAGCAAGTACTTCAGTTTTTAAGCTATGCATCTAATACTAACACATTTACCGCTGTAGGTGGCGTTGCCGATGGCATGACCTCTACAGATATGGGCGTTGATGAATCCTCGGAACCTCCTATTGGCGAATCCTTACAGCTTTCTGGTTGCGGTGCTGCACCTGCCGATTTTACTTGGAATGCCCCTACAACTGCTACTACAGGGACTTTAAACACAGGACAACAAGTATATCTACAAACAACAACTTCTTTAACCGCTATCAACCTCGATCCTTGTACCGAATACGATTTCCAAGTAGCTACACTTTGTTGTAGTAATGGGGCAAGTTCTTTTGTGGCAACCTCCGCCTCTTGCACTACTTTAAGCCCTGATGCAACGCTCACTGTTGCTACCGATTCGCCTATTTGCGAAGGCAACGATGCTACTGTAACAGTTACCGCTTCCGAACTAGGTGTTGACTACCAAGTAGTAGATGCAAGCGATAACACAATTAGTACTGTAGTGGCTGGAACAGGAGGCGATATTATGCTCACTATTCCTACTGCAAATATTCCAAACGCAACAGGTTCGCCTTATGCTTTTACCGTAGAAGCTAGTATTTGTGATTGTACGGTTGATTTATCAACCGCAGTTAGCATTGTCGTTGTAGGATTTCCTACTCCGAGCATTACAGGTGATGACTCCTTCTGTACAGGTAGCTCTACCACATTGGATGCTGGGACTTTTACTAGTTACAGTTGGGACCCTAATGGAGAAACTTCACAAACTATTACCGCTAGTACAGCCGCTACTTATACCGTAACCGTAACCGATGCAAATGGTTGTACCGCTTCTACTAATGTAGCTGTTACCATAGATACGCCTCCTACCCCAAGTATTACAGGTGATGATTCCTTCTGTACAGGCAATTCTACAACACTTGATGCTGGGACTTTTACTAGTTACAGTTGGGACCCTAATGGAGAAACTTCACAAACTATTACCGCTAGTACAGCCGCTACTTATACCGTAACCGTAACCGATGCAAATGGTTGTACCGCTTCTACTAATGTAGCTGTTACCATAGATACGCCTCCTACCCCAAGTATTACAGGTGATGACTCCTTTTGTACAGGAGGCTCTACCACATTGGATGCGGGAGCTTTTGCTAGTTACAGTTGGGACCCTAATGGAGAAACAACACAAACCATTACCGCTAGTGCCGCCGCTACTTATACCGTAACGGTTACCGATGCAAATGGTTGTACCGCTTCTACTAATGTAGCTGTTACCATAGATACGCCTCCTACCCCAAGTATTACAGGTGATGACTCCTT
>JAHDBT010000167.1 GCA_020630215.1 Bacteroidota bacterium | reverse complement strand
AGTTGCCATAGTGTTTTAATTTATTAATTTAAGAAAATATAAAATAAATATTAAATTTTTATCATGTCAATATATTTATGTATATCATATCCAAAAGTTAATTAAATAACACTCCCAAGTAAACCAATATTACTAGCAATCACAAATCAAAACACAAAAAAAAAAATTATTTAACATATCGCAGGAGCATTTTTCTGTAATAAATCTACAGTCTACATTCTCTTTTTTATTTTTAATTAATTAACAAACAAACGTTTAAGCGCATGTAAAATAAAATCGCCACTTATTTTAATATATAAATTACTTTTCAATTCTTTTAAAAATAAATTACTTTTTTTTGATAATGCTTTTTTTGGTGAGTAGTATTGTTAGCAAAATAAAAAGAATACTCCTACATTAAAACAGAGCTATATCTATAGAATTTCACAATAATTCCTTATCTTAGTTTCTCAAAAAAAATAAATTCACCCACCTTATTTAAAATTATAAGTCCCAAAAATGAAACAACTCCTTCAAACAATTAGCCAAAGAACAGGTGTTTCTTTAGCATTAAAAGAAGCCATTCAAAATAATTTCACCTATCAAGAAATTCCTAAATCGCACGTTTTATTAAAGGAATTTCAATACTGCCAACAATTGTATTTTTTAGAAAGCGGCACTATTAGAACCTATTATTTTGATAAAGAAAAAGAGATTACCTCCTGGTTTTATGTAGAAGGACAATTTTTCACTTCTTGGTACAGCTATTATAGTCAGCAAGCAAGTTTCGAGTTTATTGAAAGTTCCTCCGATTGTGTTATTTACCGCATTTCCTACCTCCAATACCAACAGCTCCTAAAAGCATTCCCTGCCTTTGAGCATTTTGGTCGTTTATTAGCCGAGGAACAATTGGCTTTTCTCGATCAATACTCAAAAGGCTATCTATTCTTATCAGCCAAAGAACGTTATCAATTATTAACCAGCTATTTCCCCGATATTGAATTGCGGGTTAAACTCGGCTACATTGCTTCCTTTTTAGGTATTTCGCAAGAAACATTAAGTAGAATTCGTTCTGGAAAATAGTTTTTGATCTAGATCAAAAGCAATAGTTAAAACTTCGTGTATCTTTGTTAGGAATTAAATAGTTATCCTTTTTTCACTAAAACAATTACATGCATATTTCAAATTTTTTGTGGAGTTTTTTTTGTTTAATCATGTTATTTACTAATTGCGAACAGATCGAACCAATAGAAGACGATGATACCAATAATAATTCGGAAACCATTGTAGGATTTAATTTATTAAAAGAAATTTCGGGGCATTGGGTAGGCAGCAATGAAACGGCTTTTGGAAATTACGATTGGTTTGCTTTTGATTACCGCCCTATTTCGTCATCACATGCACATGCTATTTACGAAGGAGGCACGGCACAAAATATTATTACATCGTTTTTTATTGCGGACTTTGAGGACGAGCAAAAAGTGATGGCTCGTAATGGCGGATGGCTAGGCCCACAATACCGAGCAACCTATTTTGTACTCGATATGGCAGAAGAAACTACTACGGAAAAATACTATCGTTTAGTAGATGCCGTAGGAGGAGAAAATAGAGCCTATATGGAAATACGATTTAAAAACGACAGCCTATTTTTTAATGCTTACAAAGACAATAGTGGAAGCTTAGACGCGCCAATTGTACACATGCAATTTAAGGGCAGCAATTACAATCCTAATTACGCTACTTCGGCTATTAATCTTTTCGATTTCCCACAAGCTATTTCCGAAGTTAATTTAAATAACCAATTTAATAATTTGGTCGATCCCGATTCGGCTTTATTCCTAGAAGAAAGTCAAGACCCATTTCCTAAAAGTATGCATGGCTTTATTAGCGATTTAAATATTACCGTTAATCGTGCAGCAAGCATCAATAATGAAAACCTCCTCCTCTATTTATCCAAAGCTCCTTTAATTGATAGTGATGGAAATATTAACCTTGGAAATATAAATACACAAGTTGTAAGAACGATCACAGTAGCTTCCAACGAATCGGAATACACGACCACTTATTTACATCCCGACAATTATTATATTACTATTTTTGCCGACCGAGATGGCAATTTTTATCCTTCTAGTGGTGATGTTGCGAGTAGTAGTACTTTAGTAGAAGTTACAAATGATAGTTTGGTAACAGCTGTTTCGGAAGTAAACATAGCCCTTTAATAATTGTGGGTAAGTAGTAAAAATCCTTTTTCAAGAAAAAAAAATTGTTATTTGGGAACTATAATAAAAGAACGGTGGTTTATAATAGTGTTGATTCGATGCGGCAATTCTTGATGATTTGCAAATACGTATCACATCAATATATACATAAGGCGGGGTATCCGTATTTTACCTTTGCCGAATCGCTCATCCCTTGAGGAACTGTATTTGGAATTATGATACTCTAGGCAGAAAGCTAACTCATACTTAGTAGAAGGAGGTTCGAATCCTCCCCCCGCCTCTAGTACTTTCCTAAAGTTTTTTTAGTGAAAAGTGAGAAATAAAATCAGCCATTATGTGCAATTGTTTTGTTCAAGACAAGGCACAAAGCACAGTAATAGCGAGCTATTGCGAGCATTTGTAACGCAGGATTGAATAAAAGAATAAGCGATAATTGCCAATTTTATTTTTCCACTTTCACTTATTACAAAACCTCTTGCTTTTTCGATTTTTTGATAGAATCGTGGAAGCAAGGGGTTTTTGGTTTTTATCTCCTCCCCCATTATTTATTTTAATTTATTACCTTTGTAAAAAACTAATCTAATGGAAGCAAAGGAAACAGAACTTAATTTTGATATACCAATTGATGTTGATGCACTCGTTTTAAAATACTTTAAAATTTTTGCTCTTAATTTTATTATTGCACTTGCTATTATTACACTTATTAATGTAGGGGTGGTTATTGCTAAAATTTTTGGCTGGTGGCAGCAAGAAATTTATTTTTGGAATAGTATGCAAAATATTGTCCTTTCTTTAAGCTTGTTTTTTTGTCCAATTATTTATGCCGTATGGTTTTACTTTTTAACTAGCCAAAAGATTTTACGGCAATTACACGAAGATTTTATAAAGAAATTAAATAAGGCTGTTGCCCCTCTTATGAGTGCTGCCCTGCTTGATTGGTATAGAAAAGGTAAAAATAGTACTAGTAAGTTTGATATCGATCAAATTTTATTAATCATCAACCAGCAATTAGCGAAACTCCCTAAAATACTTCGTTGGTTGGCTAAAAAAATCCTTGATAGAATTCCACTACTCAGCATCGCTTCCTCCTATGAACCTTCAGATTTAGAAAACGAAAGTAAAGATATGCTTGCTTCGTATTTTGAAGAAAAATTGAACGAAGCTTTCCGTCAAGAAATTGATGCCTTTGTTCCTAATTGGACCTATTATCTTCTTCCTGCTAATTTACTGCTAATTGCTTATTATTATTTTATGTAAGTACTATGTAGCCATTTATCAACAACAAGCCGCACCCTCCGTTCCTTCCGCATCATCAAAAGGCATATTTCCTCCGCAGCCTTCAAAAATACCGTAGTGTGTATCCCACGAACCAAAAAACTCAAAATGTTTGGCAAAACGGGTATCGTGTAACATTTTGTAGGTGTTGCCGCAAACGGTCATCATTTTTCCTGTAGGGAAGTTGTGGTGATCGTCTAAATCGAAACTAGCGGGTTTGCCTTTTATGCTGCCTTTGTATCTTACGGCTTGTCCATAATCTTCGCAGTCGTTTTCTAGTCCTTCTAGTTTAAAAAGGCGGTAGGTAACGGAGAAAAATTTAAGGTCGCCTACTTTTTCTTTGATGTCTTCATTTTCTATTAGGATGGCTTGGTTTTCTACAGAACGAGGGTCGGTGAAGCCCGCATTTTTGGCAAATTTAAGGAAGTCGTTCCAATAGAGTGCGCCGCTTAAACATTCGCCCCAAAGTACGGGGTCTTTTTGTAGTGCGCTGCTAATTCGGCGGTCGCTGTATACATCACTGAAATATAGTTCGCCGCCAGGTTTTAATAATCGGTAGGCATCGGCTAGTACTTTTTGTTTGTTTAGGGCGAGGTTAATTACACAATTAGAAATAATTAAATCAAAACTTTCGTCCTCAAAATTTAATTCGTCTAGCGCATCAATATTGCCTTTTACAAACTGCACATTGGCATATTTATAAGCAAATTTTTCTTTGTGGTAGTCGATGTGTTTATTGGCAACGGCTAATTGTTCTTCGGTCATGTCTACGCCAATTACGGCTCCTTTTTGCCCTACTAATTTGGAAGCAATAAAACAATCTCGTCCACTACCTGAGCCTAAATCTAAAACCCGTAGCCCTTCCAATTCGTAGGGGATGGTTAACCCACAGCCGTAATATTTTGCAATTACTTCCTCGTGAATTTGGTTAATTATTTCCAAAATATGCTTTGGCGGTGCTTGTATGGTACAGCAAGCATTGGTTTTTAAATCGTCGGTGCTCGCTAATTCTTTCCCGTAATAGGCTTGTACTTCTAGGTGTTTTGTATCCATTATTTTTGTTGTTATTATTTTTTATTTTGATTAGCTGTTTATCTGTAATTGTTAAACTGCTAAACGAATGAATTGTTTTTTTTGAGAACGGAGTGTCGTTGTTGTACGCAAGCCAGAGGCTTGAAACCCGTTTCGCTCCAGCCGGGAGGCTGGAACGGGCATCTCTTTACTTTCCTTTTTTATACAAAAAATGTAGGTAAATTGCAGCGTCTATAAAGCTGCAAAGCTAATCAATTACTCCTACATTATTCGTTTGCACAAGGACAATTTAAACGCTAACTATTTCTGGTCACTTAAAACTGTAATTCCTTGTAATACTCAACCACATCGGGTTTTGTGCAAATAGTTGTTTAAGTTTACATCAAGCGAGACGCTTGAAGCCCGTTACGCTCCAGCCGTGAGGCTGGACCGGGCGTTCCTTTTTTTACAAAAAAGGAACGCAGGGTCAAGCGTCTCGCTTGAGCCAAACGGGTTTAAAGCCTCTTGGCTTGTAGCAAAAAAGTTGAGACACCTGCAATTAAATAGATAAAATAATAAATATGGAAATGCACAAAACCTAATGTGGTTTAGTATAATACTGTATTTACCCAATGTCAATATAGAAGTTAATCATTACATGTAAACGTATTATATTTTTAATATTTCACACAATAAGTCAAATTTTTTTTATTCGTATTTCTAAATTGCGTAAATAAATTGGGTAATTCGTTAAAGTTAATGGTGTGACTTATGTGCTGATCGAATAAGGGGTTTTTAAGTAAATTAAACACTACTTTTTTACGACGGTAATAATTCCAACGGGTATTTTTATGGGCGGGTAAATGGGCAACTTGCGAGCTAATTATTTGCTTGCGTTCGCTGTGAAAACTGCCGCCTAATTGTATATTGCTTGTTTTAGTGCCGTACCAGCTGAGTTCTATAATTTTACCTTCTAAACCTACCTTATCAATACAAGTTTGCAATCCCTGTGCTGCGGCACTTGCATGAAAAGCAATGTCGAAATTACTAGGGAGGGTGTTGGCATTGGCGGTTACAAATCCCATTTTTTGTGCTAGTAATTGTTTGGCAGGATCGATGTCTACAATCGTGCAGGTTGTTGCTGGCATTAGGCTGATTAAACGGGCTACTAAGGAACCTATTAGTCCAAATCCTACCACTAAAATATTATCGCCCATTTGTACATTGGCATCCCATAAGGCGTTGAGAGCGGTTTCTAAATTGGCGGCTAAAATTGCTCGTTTTAAGGGTACGCCTGCTGGTATTTCAAACAAACTATCCGTTTTTACTTGGCAAATATCTTGGTGTGGATGCATGAGGTGTACTTTTTTGCCTTGCCATTTGCCTGTGCTTAACACCTCTCCCACTAAAGAGTAACCGTATTTTATAGGAAAAGAAAAACCGCCTTCCATATAAGGTACTTCCATTTGTTGGTGTAAGCTTTCAGGAACTAATCCTTTGGCTACTAGCGTTTCGGTACCTGCACTTACTAGGCTGTAATGGGTTTTTATTAGGACTTCCTCGTTGGGTTTATCTGCTGTTGTTAAAGACGTTGTTTGTATAGCAGAGGTTGTTGGGGATGTGTGAAAAAGTGCTTTTGGTTGTTGCATGAAGGAGGGGGATTTTGATTTTTGATTTTTGAATCTTGATATATGATTTTTGTTTTTTTTCATTTAAAATTTAAGATCGAGGATTTAGTATTTAAATTTTTTGATATGCTGGCGATTGTTTCTTATAGTGCTTTGTCAAAACAAGGTTTGTGTGAGGGTTCCAGTAAAGACTTACTATTTTTTGGAAAAATAGGACATGTTTATCCAAATATTAAAAGTTTTGACATTAAGCCAGGAGGCTGGACCGGGCAGCAGGGTCAAGCGTCCCGCTTGAGCCAAACGAGTTTAAAGCCTCCTGGCTTGTATTAAAAATTGTAAACCGCTTCGATAAACATGTCAAAAATAGTAAGCCTGCTTGGTGCAATGTACAAAAAAAGACCACCAACTCCTAAGAGCTGATGGCCTAAATACATGATTCTATTTTCCTTCTACAAAAATAC
The DNA here is from genome assembly GCA_020630215.1 of Bacteroidota bacterium. Taxonomy (GTDB): domain Bacteria; phylum Bacteroidota; class Bacteroidia; order Chitinophagales; family UBA2359; genus JAHDBT01. The sequence continues at coordinate 6,817 of JAHDBT010000167.1, read as the reverse complement.
TTTCTACCTTCTACCTTCTACTAAAACCTACCTGGCATTTACTTTTACCATTCCTCCACCATTGTAGGAGTGGTATTCGCCATTGTACATAGCATCGGCACTAGCGGGACCCATGATAAAACTGCCAGGGGTTACGGCACGTACCATATAGTAAAAATCTTTGTTGTCGTCGGTGGCAGTGGTGAACAGGTGTACTCGGTCGTCTCTAAAATCTTGGTGTTGGGGTTTAGAGGCATCTTTTATCCATTCCATTTCTGGTAGTTCGCCAATACGTGGGTTTTCTACTTCAAAACCTGCTGGTAAAATATCGGTTACTACTACATTTTCTACATTGTTACTACCTGTTGAGATTAAACTTAGCTTTACTACAATTAAGTCGTTTTGTCTAAAGTCCATCTTTTTGATTTCTCGGCCGAAACGGTCGTAAAAGGTTTTGCGAATTTTTAGGTAGCTGTCTTCTTCTACAAAGCTGCCATCGCTTGTTAAGCCTTCTAGGTTCCAGTAGTAGTATAAATTGCCGCTTCCTTGCACATCAATAGCTACTTTCCCTGCGGCAAAATCGCTGTATTTTAAGTTTACATCTGTGCCATTAAATTGTGCTACCTCTTGTCCACCAGCAGTAATGCTTGCGGTTATGTTTCCTGCTGCTGCTGCTTTTGCTATTTTTCCAAATGCTAAAAAGGTAAATACTCTCTCTTGGGTACTTAGGTATTCTTCCTTCTTATAATCGGTTACTAAATGCTTACCTAAAGTACCTACTTGCGGATGATTAGGGTCGCTTGCTAATAAGGCATTTAAGGCGATGGCTCTATCTCTAATAGGAGAAGAAAAACTGCCGCCAAATTCTTTTTCCGATTTTTCGTTGGCAAAGGTAGTTGGTAATACTTGTGCAAATTTGCTCTTATCGCCAGCCATTGCATAAGCGGCGGCTACTAGGTAGCGTCCATCTAAACTCAGTTCTTCTAGGTTAGATTTATAGTAGTTCATCATTGGTATAACTGGCTTACCTGCTAGGGATAAAACATACAAGCTGTAAGGAATTTCTTTGCGAGCTACTTTTCGGTAAGTGCGTTCGGTACCATTATTATAGTAATAATTAAAGGTTTCCTTTTTATTAAGTTTTTTACGTAAATAAGTTATTAAATCCTCTAGCACTGCATCGCTTACTTCAAAATCTGCTTGTTTGGCTTCGTACAAAAAGTGGGCGGCAAAAACACTGCCCCACCAACTTTCGCTTGCGCCTCCTTGCCAATACGATAAACCGCCGCTCGACAATTGCATGGATTGCAGCTTTTTAATGGCTTGCTGCACATTATAATTGGGGTTGCGAGCATTGTTACCTTTAGATATTCTAGCACTTTGTTTCATCGGAATGCTTTTTACCAATTCGGCAAAATACATTTGTGGAAAAGCTTTAGAAATGGTTTGCTCCACACATCCATGCGGATAACGAACAAGGTAGCGCAAATCGTCGGAAAACTCTACCAATGGCGAAGCACTCACAATTAGTTGTCCATCAATACTTTCTGGCACATAACTATTGTCCGTATCTAAATTAACACTATTACCTGCTTGTATCGAACCTGCGCCACTAATTTTTTGTAAAGAAGCAGGTGGTCGTACGCTAATGTCAATTACTTCCGAGAAAGTTTCGTTTAGGGCATCTACACCTACGCTAATTTTAGCAGGTCCTACACTTTTATCGGCAACCAATTTAAAAATTTGTCGGTTTTCGCTATTCGCTGCGAGGGAGGTTGTTGCACTAGCTTCACCTATAATACTTAGTGGTCCTTCTACTTTTAAGGCAACTTGTCCGTCGGCATTAGTTTTGGTAGTGTTAGACATGGTAACGGGTACGGTAATGGTATCGCCTGGACTAAGGAACCGAGGTAAACCCGTGCTAATTACTACGGGGTCGGCTACCTTCATGTTTTCATCTGCGGAAGCAAAAGCGGCATCTTTATAGGCAACAGCCATCACTCTTAAATCGCCCGAAAACTGTGGTATATCAATTTCGTATTCGGCAGTACCACTAGCATCGGCTTGTATAATACCACTCCAATTGCTTATTAATTTTACCCGTTTATTGGTAATCGGATTTACTCGTTTGCCCATATCCATTCCATCTCCCCCCGTTAGCATTTCGCCTGCTACCATTTCGGGAAATAGGTAAGGATAAATATCGTGCGAGCTTACTTTTAAGGCTCTTTTTTGATAGAAAAATGCGTATGGGTCGGGCGTTTTATAATCTTTAATTTGTAGGATACCTTCGTCTACTACCGCAATGGCTAACTCGGCATTGGGAGCTGTTTTCACTTTAATAAGCTGCTTGGTTTTAGAGCGTGATTTTTTGGCTGCCTCAATAGTGATTGGCAATTCATTGCTTGATTTTTTAGCTTTTAATGGGGCGTAACCATGCGCTACGGTTAAAGGCACATTGAGTTTTTTAGTAGGTCGGACTAAGGTTGCCGAGATGAATACGTTTGGTAAAAATTCTTCCGAAACAGGAAGCGTCATTTCTGCTGCTTTGTTGTTGGTTTCTAGGTAAGCGTATTGCATTACTTCCTCTCTTTCCACCGTTACTAGCAAGCGTCCGTTAAAAGGTGTTTTAAATAATACTTTTGCTTGTTCGCCTACTTCGTATGCTGCTTTATCAAATGCAATATCTATTTTTCCTTCTTGGTTTACTTCAAAAGAAGTGCTTTGCGTATCGCCCCAACGGTAAGCACGGAAACTGCGTGTTACATAGGATTTACTGTCTGGTAAACTCACTCTAATTTCATAGCGTCCAGAAAAGTCTGGTTGATAAGAAAAAGTATTATCGGCTCCACTTAAAATAATGTTTTTGCTTTCTTCTACAATTTCCTCTTTTTGCGATTTGTAACGGTAGCGTCCTCTACTAGCACTCTCTAAAACGGTGCGCCATTTGTAGCGAATAATTTGCACCATCACCTCCACATCATTTAGCACTTCGCCATCCTTATCGAGTGCAACCAAAGGCATTTCAATATTATTACGGGTCGATAAATAATAACCAAAACTGCCAATACCAATAAATTTATCTTGTGTTATTACCTTAAAAGGTGCAATGCGGTTAACAGGTCGGCCCGACTCATCGAAAACGGTGGCAAAACATTTTCCTTTTAAAACCCCCATATTGGCGTATTCGAGTGGCAGCCCAAAATCGGCGGTAAAGGTACCATCTTTTTCGGTTTTACCTTCGGTGATATTTCTACCAAATCTCTTTTGACTTTCTAAGTTGAAGGTATAGTTCTCAAAATCTGGGCTTCCAAAATAAGCTCGGTTTAAACTTAATTCTACTTCGTAATCTCTATCGGGAGCAGGTGGTCCAAAAAGGTTGAGGGCAAGTCCTTCTACCTTAATCGAATCACCAACCATATATTCTTCTTTATCTGTTTTCACTTCTACTTTAATACGGTCGGGCATAAATTCTTCTACGCTTATGGGTTTAGAATTGAGCAAAATATCATTGCCTGTATACACCTCTACGGCATACGTACCCGTAACCATACTAGCCGGAATTTGGATATTGGTTTCGCAGGCTCCTTGTTTGTTAAGGGTTTTACGAATGGTTTTGTACTCCTTGCCATTAGGCAATAACATTTTAATTACCACAGGAATTTCGGCAGGCACGCCCCACTCTAAATTACGTACAATGGTACTAATATTTACGGTTTCGCCTGGGCGGTACAAATCTCTATCGCCATAAATAAAACATTCGTAATTGGCACTGTTAAAATGTCGGCCGCCTACATCAAACCTAGAAGCATTAACGGTGGTTTTGTTTAAAATTACATAATTAAAATCGCTGCCTTTGGTGGCGGTAATCATAGTGGCATCAAATGGCGAATCTTCTTCTAAATTATAAACCGCAGCTCCTTGTCCATTAGTTTGCACATTATGAAACTCCTGATTAGATTCGCTTACAAACGAAATAATGGCATTGGAAATAGGTTTGGCTTCGCTAATAGAGTTGGCAAAAACGTGTATTTGTTTACCACTCTGTTTTACAATTAGTCCAATATCTGAATAGGAAATAATTTTAGAATCGGTTAAAAAGTGTTTTTCTTTATCTCGTACCTCTACTACGTATACGCCATCGTAACCTGCAATTTTATCTTCAAAATCGAGGTTTAGCAAGCGTACTTTTCCTAGGCGGTCGAGGTCTTCGGTTTTGTAATCGGCTTCAAAAACCAACTCGCCATATTTTTCGGTTTGGTAGTAGTAATAATTGTGGTACTCTCTACGTCCACTTTCTTGGTCGTATTCTCTGTAGTAGGAATCGTCCTTTCTATTTCTTAAAAATTGCTGAATATTTTGTTGAAATACTTTGGTTACTTTTACCTTTACTTCTGGAACATTTACAATTTTAAGTCCTACATTTTTAAAGGCTTTATTGGATAGGTACGTAGCCTTTTCTGCTACGAATTTAATGCTGGGTTCTAGTTTTCCGAAAGTGATGTTTTCTTTGTATTCTTCAAAAATTCGTCCGCCAAAAATACCTTTAATGTTTTTGCTAATTTTTATATCGTAAGTTTTTACGGCATCGAAGGCATCACTTACGAGGGTGAAACCGCTGGCATGGGTTTCTACTTCAAATTTTACGTCGGGATCTAATGTTACTAAGGTTTTAATATTATCGCCAATAATTTGTTGCGATACACTTACGTCAATACGTCCTTCGGTACCGTCATGGTCGGCTTTTACATCGGTAATTTTCATGCGAGTAGGCGACTCTAGGGTGACCTTTTTTTCCATTGATTCCTTGTTAACCCAATTGCTTCCTTCAATACTGAATCCTTCGGTAATAGCAAAAATAATTTCGCTTTGTTCTGCTCCTAAGTCAATATTTTGCACTTCAATTTCTACCGAGCTGTTAGGAGACATGTTCATAATCTCGAAGGCGTGTTTTTTTCCATTTACGGTTACCGACAATTTATCTTTTAAAGCTTTGGGTTCTATTTCGCTGTTAAACAATAGCTTGGCTCCTACTGCCGCTTTATCTACTTGATTAACCGATTTTTTCCAATAGGCATTTACCTCGTCCAAAGCTAAATAAGGCGTATGGCAGGTGGTTACCTCGTCGCCTAATTTATAATGCTTGGGGACTAATTCTAGTAGTGCTTTGCCGGGTGTTATTTCAAAATCGGTGCTAGGCGCAAAGGCTTGATTGGGAGAAAACACCAACTCGTACCTACTTTTCCATTTGTACATTCCTGGTACTTTAGGATTAAAAACTACATAAGGAATCGTATCCCAAACACTAGTAAGGCTATCGGGCATTACGTCTTCGTTAAAAATAAAATTTAGGTTTTGAGTTCGGTCAATTACGTCTTTAAAGTTGGTACTTTTAATATTAAGCACCACCTCATCTTCTGAACTGGTTGTTCCAAAATTACAAGCAGAAAAAGTGCTGATGCCGATTACTATGCTTAGGAGCAGTAGTACCGCAATAGGAAATGTTCTTTTCATTGAAAGCTATTATAGAAAGGTTAAAAATATTTTTTTTAGTGGTCAGTGGTCAGATCGTGCGCTGCGCTTACTGTCAGATCGCTGCGCTGTCAGTTTTATATGCTGACGGGTTTTGTAGTGGTCAGTGGTCAGATCATTCGCTGGTGCTCATTGTCAGATCGCTGCGCTGTCAGTTTTTATGCTGACGGGTTTTTTAGTGGTCAGTGGGTAGACCGTTCGCTGGCGCTTACTGTCAGATCGCTGCGCTGTTAGTTGATATGCTGGCGATTTTGTAGTGGTTGGCGCATTTGCTTCCGTTTATTGTTGAATCGCTGTGCTATCAGTTGATGGCGTATACCAATATTGATTTGTTACTTTCTTATATATAGCTATCTGTGCAAATATAAGCAAACACCTTAACAAATGGTTACGAATAATCTGTTTAGTTTTTGGCTATAGAATGTTATGATAGTATTATTTGCCCCAAGCATTCAAATTTAATAGTATCCTATTCTTTTTCCTTATTTATTGGCAATAATACACAGCTTCGCTAATGACCTATTGCAGGAAGGATGAATAGTAATAATAAATTTAAAACGGTTAACAAATACTAATTAACATTTAAATAAATGCTAAAAACCAGTATTTAATATGTAAAAATAATTAAATAGTTTCCTTAGACACCAATACTCCATTGTTGGTTAAAAAACCAACGTGTAAATCTAAATTCCCATCTCTGTAGTCTTAAAAAAGACCGACTCAAACATCGTTATTTCGACAAAATCGAATTAAAAAAAGAAGTAATGTGCTATGCCGAAAATATAACACAATATTGGTTAACAAACAACTATTTTTAATACCTATAAGTGGGTATTTTTTTGGTAAAAGGCATTTTAAAGCTTCTACAAAGCTGTTTTTAATACCTTTTAATATTGTTAGAACTTATTAGGGTGGGGATTAGTTCCCTGGAAGGGGGATTTTTTTTCTTGTAGGTTGGAATTGGTTCTAGACTCTAAGTATATGGATGTTTCTAACCTAATAATGTTTGTTGAATTGAGCTAAGACTCATTGTCGTAATCCTCTCTAAATATATGGATGTTTTTAACTCGATGTTCTACTCAACAATAGTCCGTTGAGATTTTGCTGCCTCCTTCTTCTGTTTAAAGTACTGATTGGCAATAAATTAGCCCCGTTTTATTTATTTAGTTGTCTGGGATTTGCCCGAACATAGCAATAAAAAAAGGGCATGTTTCATTCACGATAAATTTTACTTGACACTTCGAGAAACCTACTAATATCAAGTTAAAGTAGCAATTTTTGCAAGCCACAGGCCATAGCCGTCAGG
>JAHDBT010000749.1 GCA_020630215.1 Bacteroidota bacterium | reverse complement strand
GCAATACCCCGAAGGGTGAATAGGCCTATGTTTGGCTCAAGCGGCACGCTTGACCCTGCGTTCCTTTTTTTATAAAAAAAAAAGAACGCCCGGTCCAGTCTCCAGACTGGAGCGTAGTGGTAGGGAAGCCTGTGGCTTCCATAATTGAAATTTGGACCCCAAATATCTTAGAACTAGTAAATTCTAAATGATTCTCTTCCTTAACGCAGCACCGAAACCATCTTACTATGACTCGTATTACGCAACGTAATGCGGTACACATATTGCCCAAACGGTAAACGTTGTTTCCTAGGATTAAAGTTAATGCGTTGTAGCCCTGCTACTTGGTTTCCGCTAAATAAAGTTGTTACCAATTGTCCGCTAATATTGTAAATGTCTACCTGTACTCGTTCGGCAAAGGGCAGGGTGTATTCGATAACAATGTTGCTGCTAGTGGGGTCGTATAAAGCACGGTGTTGTAGGCTGTTAAGCATGGATTGTGCTTCGTAGGCGTAGGTAACATTGCAAGGCGTAGCAATGCCTTCAATACGAGGGAAACTTTGTCCCATTACCTCATCCACCAAATCGGGCGATACGCAAAGCCAATTTTGTAATACGGTAGCATACAGGCTTCTAAAATCGGTATCGTACACCAAATTACCATTTTCATCGGGGTTTAATAAATCGGGAACTGCGCCAATAAAGTCGTTGTTTTCTAGGGCTGGCCCAAAAAATAAAGCAGGCGCAGATGCACCATGATCCGTTCCTAGCGAACCATTTTCTTCTATACGGCGGCCAAATTCCGAAACCGTCATTGTTAGCACTTTACCATCGTATCCTGTTGCTTGTAAATCTTCATAAAAAGCTTTTACCGATTCCGAAACAATCGTCATTAAGCTGTCGTGTACGCCTACTTGTCCTTCGTGTGTATCAAAGCCGCCCAATTCTACCATATATACTTTGGTGCCTAAATTGCCTTTAATTAATCGGGCAACAATTTGCATCTGGTTGGCAAAACGTCCATTATCTAATGGGTTACTCATCGTGTAATCGGCATCAGTCGAGCTGGCATCGTAGGCTTCTTTAATGGTTTCGGCATAAATAAACGTGTTGTTAATTACGCTACGAGTAAAGGCCAATTGTTCGCCATAATAGCATTCGGGTACATCGGTAACATCATATAAAGCTCCTGTTTGTGCAATCTCGTACAGCACTTCTGGATTAGCAACCGACAAGCCCATTTCTGCCGTTTCACTACGAAACATTAAATTGCTATTGCTACCTATCTGAATAGCAGGCGGAATACTAGGAGGATTGACCAAAAAATCGGGATACTGATTTTCAAAAAAACGACCTAGCCAACCCGTACTTAACTGATCGGGTTCTGTATCGCCATCGCCACCATTCGCCCAAATATCGCTCCCTCTAAAATGCGATAAATTAGGATTGGGATAACCAATACTATGCGCTACTTTCATTTGTCCCTCGTTCCATAATCCTTGTAAGGCACTCATAAAATTAGGCATTCCTACCTCGTCGTTTAATTCAATCATATTGCTAGGCGTAATGGCAAGGTTTGGGCGCAGGGTAGTGTAAGTACCATAATCGTATAAAGGCACTATGGTGTTGAGTCCATCGTTGCCCCCTTTTAATCGAATTAATAGCAGCACCCTATCCGTATCGCTTGCCGCCAATGCTGCTTGTATAGGCGAAGGCGACATTGCCAATGCCGAGAAATTGCCAAAGCTTAATCCCATGCCGCCTGCAATGCCCAAGGTGCTTAAAAAACTACGGCGCGACCATCGCTTATGATCCTGAGCATGGGCTTTTTTGTCTTGCAGACTGCTGCCTTTTCTGGCGTTTTTGTTTTTAGGAGAATTATTTTTAGATGTATCGCACATGGTATTTTGTTAAGTTGATTTATTGTTATTGGTGTGTGTTTATGTTTAAAACGGTTTATTTACGGAGCGTAAAATTCATCTTCTTCCCAGTTTTGAGGGTTACTCTTAATATAATTTTTAATACGCCAATAGGATTTCTCATTACGAATAATGTGATCATTATAATTGTATTGCCAATTGGTAACTTGTGGTGTTTCTCGATGTATATTTATTTGTTTAGATGTTTGCATTGTTCATTTTACCTAGT
>JAHDBT010000166.1 GCA_020630215.1 Bacteroidota bacterium | reverse complement strand
CGCTGTCAGTAGTCAGAACGTTCGCTGCGCTCGCTGTCAGAACGCTGCGCTGTCAGTTTTCCTGCTGACGTTTTTTAGGAGTCAGTAGTCAGACCATTCGCTTGCGCTCATTGTCAGAACTAGGCTGTTAAAAATGTTAAAATAAGTTCGTCCAGTTTTTAACCCCATTAGGGGTATCCTGTTTATAGAAAATTAAATAGTCGATTCCTAAACTCCATAGGAGTGACCCTATTTTGTCCATTTTTATTAGGTCACTCCTATGGAGTTTGTATTGGATTTGACCTTATTTCTATAAATAGACCATCCCTATAGGATTATGTTTAGGACTTGTTCTTGTTTTCTATAATCATTTCATCCCTTTGAGATTATTTTGACTTTGCAACAGACTTCCTTTGCTACAATTAGCTCATCCCTTTAAGATTATTTTGACTTTGCAACAAACCACTTTTGTTATAATTGCGTCATCAATTTTGAATTATTTTTAATTATAACAAACTATCTTTGCTATAGTTGTGTTATTCCTTCAGAATTATTTTGACTTGTGATGGGCTATCTTTGCTACAGTAATGTCATGTTTTCAAGACTATTTTGCCTAGTACAGGTCTATAATTTCTTACTGACGAACAAAAAAACTACTATAATCCTGCAAAATTACAAAATAATATGGCTTAAAGTTCACTTATTATAGTAGTAAAATTCAATTTTAGCAATTTGGCATTTAAAATGCTTATTAAATCCTTATCCCAAGTTGCCTATATAATTCTAAACATTCACCTAATGATTAAGCTGCTGAATGGTTAAATTGTTTTTTATGCTACTGCAAAAGGACATAAAATGCTGCCTCGTAAGCAGGTAAAACAATTTAACAATAAAGCCATTTAGCAATCAGTAATTAAAATTAGGGACTACCCCCACAACTTGGGTTACCATATTCTATTTTACATAGTAAAACTATTAATTTAAAAATGACATCATCAGAGATAATTACAGAAGAAATACCTAGTATTCCAATACCTATAGAAATTATTCCTTCGGGCAAAATTCCCAAAAACCCTAACAAAAGGCGTAAACGGATAAATTTCTTTATTGTGCTTTTTTTATTACTGCTAGTTGCTGGCATTCTAGTTTGGCAAATTTGGCAAGCCAAAGAATTGCGGATGGTTGATGCTTATGATAGGCTGTACCGACAAACGCCTATTACAACTATTGCACAAGTAGATAACACCATGCGCCATTTTAAACAGGTAGGTTTTAAGGACCTAGATTCGGCTTACTTGGCGCACTCTAAATACAATACCAAACGCTATAAAAAACTAGCTAAAGATAAACAATTTTATGTGGTTACTGGCCAAGATGTGTTTAAGTATGTGGCAGGTACTTTTAGGGTCCGAGATTTAATGCCTAAAGATCGTTTTTACAAAGACCATATTAAGGAATACCCTGAAGATGGGGAATTGTATTGGCTGCTAGATAAAAAGGTGTTGTACAAATTGGTGGAATTACAAAACGCCCTCAAAAAAAAGGGTTTGGACAAAAATGCCTTTGTAATTAAAAGTGGGTTTCGACATCCGCAGCACAATGAAAAAATAAAAGGTGCAAAAAAGAGCAGCCATATGAAAGGCCAAGCCATTGATATTAGCGTGGGCGATGTAAATAGAGATGGGAAAACCAATAAAAAAGACAAAAAGCTGGTGCTCGATATTTTGGAAAAAGAAGTCATTAAAAACAGCGGTGGTATTGGCCGCTATCCGGGTACCATGAGTATTCATTTTGATGTGCGAGGTTATAGGGCTAGATGGGATAAGTATTAGTTTTTTATTGCTGTTGTAGCAAAGCGGAACCGTCCATATACCAAGTACCCGCTACTATCTACTATCTACTAAAAAAAGATTAAACGACCCGTACTCGTACTTTTCGTTTTTTCAATTTTGTATTGTCAATATTTCTAACCAATTGGGTGGTTTTGGTAGCGAGTACTGCTACAAAGGCACAATCTTGTTTTAACTCAATAGTGCCTAGTTCTTCTTTTTCTAGGAAGCCTTGTTTAAAACACAAACCTGCAATATCCCCTTTAGAAATTTTGTCTTTTCTGCCGCCAGAAATAAATACGGTTTTCCATTTAGAAGGTTTTGGGGGAGCTTTTTTTTCTAAAGTTTCGATTGCTGGATTTTGAATGAAATCGGGCAGCGTTTCGTTTTCCCATTTTAATACGTAGGCAGTTCCTTCGTTGTGCATCCTAGCGGTACGGCCGTTGCGGTGGGTAAACTCGGCACTTTTTAGGGGGAGGTGATAATGTATGATGAATTTAATTTCGGGCACATCAATTCCTCTTGCGGCTAAATCGGTTGCAATGATTAATTGGTGGGTGCCATTTCTAAATTTTATTAATGCTCGTTCTCGGTCTTGTTGTTCTAAACCGCCATAAAAGCAGCCGTGCGGAATGTTGTGATCCCATAAAAAATCGCTTACTCGCTGTATCGAATCTTTAAAATTACAAAATACAATGCCTGGCTGATTACCCAAATGGCATAAGGCATCTACCAAAGTTTGCAGCTTATCTTTGCTAGGCGAAATAATGGCTTTAACTTCAATTTGCGGCTGTACATCTTCCAAATAATTAATGTAGGTAGGATTTTTTAAGCCTACAAATAAAGGGATTTCGACTTCTTGTGTAGCCGAAGTCAATATTTTTTTGGTAAGATTGGAAAGGGCATCGGTAATTTCTATCATCTCCTTTTCAAAGCCTACTTCTAGTGCTTTATCAAACTCATCGAGCACTAGGGTTTTAATGTGATTGGTGGTAAAAGTACCTCGTCTTAAATGGTCGGCAATACGGCCAGGTGTGCCTACAAGTAGTGCGGGGCGGTGTTTTAAATCCGTTTTATCTTTTGCAACAGCACGTCCGCCATAAGCAGCATTTACCTTATACCCCGTTCCCATTTCCCTAGCAACCTGTTCTATCTGAATGGCCAACTCTCTGGAAGGCACTAATATTAAAGCTTGCACCTCTGCTAGGTTTGCATCGAGTTCCGATACAATAGGCAGTAAAAAAGCGAGGGTTTTCCCCGTTCCCGTTGGAGATAACAGCACAACTTCTTCATTAGCATGAATAGCCGTTTGTGCTTCTATTTGCATGGGCTTTAATTGTGTAATGCCCAATTTATTTAAAATATGTTGTTTGTTTTTAATTTTATTTGCCATAAGCGCAAAGGTACGGTTTATTTTTTATACCCAAATCATTAACCTAAGTTGTGTAGGTAGTCCCTACATTTAATGCTAAATTGTTAAATGGCTAAATGCTCAATTGTTTTGATATGCTAACGCTGAGGTATTACAAAGTTTTAATGGATTCGATATTATCAAAGCTGCTACTTTTTGCATCCCTATTCAAAAATGAAGGCCTACAATATCAACTTGAGTTAAGTGCTAGAATGCTTAGGGACGGAGAATAAATAAATGAAAAAAATTACTCCCCCATTAATTCCTTCATTTTTTTTCTAAGCCAGGGCTTCTCTGTCATTTTTGTGATGCTGGTTAATTTCTTGGATAACACTTGCAACTTACTCATATCTTTTTCTACATTATAATGAGTTGCTTTTATCATATCTTTTACCATTTTCGCAAAATTTAAATAAAAAATATAATGCTTGGGTAAGGTATCTTTTTTGCGATGTAGAAAAGTAGTAAAACTCACTAAAAAATTTTCTAATTTATCTTCGTAAATAAATTCGTTTTGGGGATCTAAACTCAATTCAAAATAAGTTTTTAGTAGCAATGCCTTATTCGCCAACAGGAGCAGTATCTCTTCACAATCTGCATCTTGTAATAATTGTAATACCTCAACATATTTTTTTTGGGCAAAGCGCAATTGTGCTAAAGTAAAATTAAAGGTATCCGTATTTACTGCCCATTTATAGTCGTAAATAAACGCCTCTAACCAAACAAACTTTTCTAGCGAAAGTGCTACGGTTGTAATATTTTTATACGTAGAAGCCGATAGTTTTCCCTCTTCTAAAATTAATTTTTGGTCAATTTCTATTTTATACAAATCAAAAACTTCTGCTAAATAATTTCGGTTGCCGCTGTTTATTTGTTTGATACAAAAATTACGTGCCAATACAAACATATTCTGAATTTCTTGCCGAGGAAAATAAGGGGCATGTTTTTTTAGTAATTGTTTTAAGGGTTTAAAATGAATCGTAGCGGTTTCCTCATTTTGGGGTTTTAGCAAAGTTTGTACCCCATAATAATAAATAGCAATCGTAGGATTGTCCAACCATTTTTCTCCTGTTTTTGTTTGCCCTTTAGCTACCTCTTGTAATACTTCTTCTATTAAAGTAAAATCGTAATTAACCGATTTAAACCGTTGGTAATTTAAAGCTTTGCAATAGTACTTTAATTTATTAATAAAATAATATTGGTCTAAATTGTCGGATACATTTTGCAAATTAGGTTCCTTGTTGCGTTGTTCCGCCGTTTCAATATTTTCGTGCAACTCTACCGCTAATTGAAATTGATAATAGTGCGTATCTCCTACTTTATTGTTTTTATTTTTTTCTTGAAGAAGTGTTGCTAGTGCTTGTTGATTTTTTTCCCAATAAGGATTTAGTTTTTTTTGTCTAAAATTTTTGGTTAGCAGCAATTGTTGTTGCGTTGTTGCTTGTTTAAAATCCTCTTGCACCCAAAATTTTTCTAGCAGCTTTACTATTTCACTCATCAATTGCTGCAATTTAATTTCCTTAAATGCCTGCCCTGGAAATAAATGCTTAAAAGCCTTTTGTCGTTCTAAGCGTTTAGCCTCAAAATTAGGTGCCGACTTGCGGATGTACTGATACAATTGCACAACCTTTTTATTGCTATTAAAGTAAGGCGATTGTACAAACTGACCAAAAGATTTTAGTTCTTCTGTACTTAAAGTTTGTATAAAAACAAGGAGTTTGCTAGTGTGCATAAGGGAGTGTTAAGTTGATATAAAAAGAAGTGAAGTAGCTGATACTAGCAAAAGTAAAAAAAAGGAAGGTATTTTTAGTTATTTTTGCTTGTTTTTTTTCTAAAACAATTTATTTTTATTTTTTTATTTAGAAATCTATTTATCAACAAATTTACCAGCAAAAATAAGGAGTAAAAGCAATAAAAAAAATTTTAATTTTATAAAAAATTAGCAAACTGGTTTTTGTTAATTATTGGAGTTTGGCTGACATTTGTGATTGTAAGCAACAAAAAATCAATACCGTTTATAGTCTTTACCCTAATTGTTTAAACCCTATTTTAACAAGGAATGGTAAAAATGAGACGAAGCGAAATTAGTGACACTTTGTTTCGTTTTCTACTTTTCCAATCTTTCACATAAACTCCTAAAACCTAATAATATGTTTTTTGTAAAAAATAACCTACTTGTTTTTTTTCTTTTAGTGCTTGGTTTCCTTTTAATAAATACTAAGCAAACGAAGGCACAATGCGTAACATCTGTATCCGATAACGACTCTTTAGCATTAGTGCAATTATATAATGCTACAGACGGCGATAACTGGACTAATAATTCGGGATGGTTAGTAACACGAGTTAACACTTGGCATGGCATTACTGTAGCTTATAATAATAGTAATGGTAATTGTGATATTAAAAAGATTAACCTATCATCAAATAATCTAGTAGGCACAATACCAGATCTTGATTTAAATAACCTAGAAGAATTAGTATTAAGTTCTAATGCTTTAAGTGGTAATATTCCAGACTTTAGCAACTTACCTAACTTAAGAGAACTAAGTCTAAAAGACAATCAACTAAGCGGTGCCATTCCTGACTTTAGTAATTTACCTAATTTAGAAAACTTAAACTCATGGGGCAATCAATTAAGCGGTAGCATTCCTGATTTTAACAATTCTCCTAATTTAGAATCATTACGCTTATGGGAGAATCAATTAAGTGGTACTATTCCTGACTTTAGTAATTTACCTAATCTATACCTATTAAATGCGTCAAATAATCAACTAAGCGGCAGTATTCCTAATTTTAGCAATTTAGCTAATTTAGGTTATCTAAGCTTAGATGACAATCAACTGCAAGGCCCTATTCCCGACTTTAGTAATTTACTGACTATAGTAACAATAAGTGCAGCACAAAACCAATTAAGTGGTACTATTCCTGATTTTAGTAATTTAGTTAGTTTAACAAGACTAGATTTATCCCAAAATCAATTAATCGGTAGCATTCCTGATTTTAATAATTTACCTAATTTACAATACCTACTTTTGCACTACAACCAATTAAATGGTACTGTTCCTGATTTTAGTAATTTAGCTAATTTAGAAGACCTGTACTTAGCTGGCAATCAATTAGGTGGTATCTTTCCCGATTTTAGCAATTTAACTGGTTTAGAAAGCTTATCTATCTGTCCTAACAAACTAGTTGGTGCAGTTCCTAGTTTTGAAAATTGTCCAGCTTTAAACATGGAATTTGTTGACTTGTCCTGCATACAAAGTCCAACTATAACTGGTTATGCTTACTACGATTTAAACAACAATTGTATAAAAGACGAAGGCGAACCAACTATCGCTAATGCTTTTGTAGGAACGACAGATAATGCTTTTGGAACTTTTACAGATAGCACTGGTTTCTATGATTTAAAAGTAGACCTAGGCGTTTTTACCATCGCTTATATTCCTCCTAATTATTTATGGGAACAAAGTTGCCCTACCAATTATACCGAAACTTTTACAGAATATACCGATAGCCTAGGCGGTTTTAACTTTGCCAATCAAGCCATAGCCGACTGCCCTTTAATGACCATAAATATGGCCACACCTCTTACTCGCAGATGTTTTACCAATACCTATACCGTTGACTGTTGCAATACAGGAACACAAGCAGCAGAAGATGTGGTAGCCGAAATATGGTTTCCCGAAGACATTATTCCTTTAAGTAGTTCCTTAACTTATACGACTAATGCCGAAGGAGCTTTGCTTTTTGATTTAGGAACAATAGCTTTAGGCGAATGTCAAAGTTTTACCATTGTAGACTCTGTAAGTTGTGATGCCATTTTAGGAAGTACCGCTTGTGTTGAAGCCTTTATTTCTCCTAATGATTGGTGTCGCCCAATTGATCCTTCCTGGGATGAATCTAATTTAATAGTAAGTAGTGTTTGTTTAGGAAATACGGTGGAATTTACCATCGAAAATATAGGCGAAAACATGGCAGATAGTACCACTTACAAAATGTACGAAGATGATTTACTAACTGCTTTTGAAATGATTAAATTAGAGAGTGGGGAAACAAAAACAATTACTCAGGATACCGATGGACAAGCCTTTAGATTAACTGCCAATCAAAGACCTGGCAATCCTTACGGTGAAGCAATAACAGATGTTGTAGAATTATGTGGTATAGCTCCTTTTTCTTTAGGTTTTGTTAACTCACAACCAGACGAAGACCGCATTCCATATTACGACCTTGATTGCCAAGAAATTATTGGTTCCTACGATCCTAATGATAAACAAGCAACACCTACAGGAATTGCGGATGGCAATTACATTAGCGACTCCACCCTACTAGCATATAAAGTCCGTTTTCAAAATACAGGCAATGATACTGCTTTTACCGTAATTGTAGTTGATACTATTTCGCCTGCCCTTGATATAACAACTATTCAACCTAGCACAAGTAGTCATCACTACGAATTTGAATACCTTGGCGGGCAAGTTGCGAAATGGACTTTTAACAATATTTTATTAGTAGATAGCACTACTAACGAGTCTGCAAGTCATGGTTTCTTTACCTTTAATATTCAACAAAAAACAGCAAATCCAATAGGAACGATTATTGAAAACAATGCCGCTATTTATTTCGACTTTAATGAGCCAATTATTACCAACACCGTTTTCCATACCGTAGGAATTCCAGAATTTGAGCATCCAGCGGTAATGGTAAAAGCCAAAGTTTTTTTACAGGAAGCCTATACTAGCCCATCCCTCATGAATACGGATTTACGAGCAGAAAACCTAGTGCCCTTATTACAACCTTACGCTCGTCCGCCGTGGAATTATAATGGAACAGAACAATTCGAGAACCAAGACTTAATACCAATGGATGTAGTAGATTGGGTGCTAGTAGAAGTGCGAGATGCCAATAATGTAGCCCTTGTTTTAGAAACAAAAGCTGCTTTATTATTAAGTAATGGCAATATTGTATCTGCTGATTCTCCGAATGCTACAGGTATTCCATTTTTCAATATTACAGCAGAGCAAACTTACAAATTAGTTATTCGTCATCGCAACCATATTGATTTATTAAGTGCCAATAATGTAAGCTTACCTAATACCATTACTTACAATTTTTCACAAGCAAGCGAAGTAGAAGGCGGAGCAGCACAATTACATAATTTAGGCGATGGTAACCACAGTATGATAGGCGGTGATTTTACAGGAGATGGTGTAGTTACCCTTAACGACTTCAACCTATTTGTCAACACAACAGGCATGACCAATACTTATTCGCCTGCCGATTGTAATTTGGACGGGCATGTAACGGTAAGTGATTTTAATTATTATCAAGGCAATGCTAGTAAAATAGGAATTAGTGCTATTCGGTACTAGTGGTCGCCAATAAAGTTTCTTTATAATCCAAGAACCTAAAGTCCTAAAATCCCCCCTCTTTTAGTTTTGGCTAGGAGGGGGGGATTTTTTTCAAATGTTTAGGGACGAAGAAGAAATCATTCCCTCATTAAATCATCCATTTTTTCTCGAAGCCAAGTTTGTTCTGCCATTTCCGTAATTGTACTTAGCTGCCTAGACAGCACTTGCAATTTACTTATATCTTTTACTGTGCTGTAATGTGCCGCTTTCCTCATTTCCTTTAGCATTTTCGCAAAATTTAAATAAAAAATATAATGCTTAGGCAGGGTATCTTTCTTTCGATTTAGAAAAGCGGTAAAGCTCACTAAAAAGTTATCTACTTTATCTTCATAAAGAAATTCAGTCTTTACATCTAAGCTCAACTCAAAATAAGTTTTTAGCAATAATGCTTTACCTGATAACATTAATAAAACTTCCTCTCCCGTATCTTGCAATAATTCTAATACGGTTGTATATTCTTTTTGGGCGAAACGTAACCGTGCTAAAGCAAAATTAAATGCATCTGTATCTATGGCCCATTGATAATCGTAAATAAATTTTTCGAGCCAATCGAAAGCTGCTAGTGATAGGGCTACTGTTGTAATATTTTTACAAGTAGCCGCCGATAGTTTTCCCTCCTCCAAAATTAATTGTTGGTCAATTTCCATTTTATATAAATCAAAAATTTCTTCTAAATAACTGCGGTCACCGCTATTTAATTCTTGAATACAAAAATTACGGGCTAACATAAACATATTTTGAATTTCTTTTCTAGCAAAATAGTGGGCATGTTTTTTTAATAATTGTTTTAATTCCTTAAAATGAGTAAGTGCAGCTTGTTCGCCTCTTGGTCTTAACAAGGTTTGTACCCCATAATAATAAATAGCAACAGCAGGAATCTCCAGCCATTTTTTTCCTGATTTAGTTTGTCCCTTTTCTACTTCTTGTAGTATTTTATCTATTAAAATAAACTCATAATCTACCGACTTAAACCTTTGAAAGTTGATAGCTTTACAATAGTACTTTAATTTGTTAATAAAATAATACTGGTCTAGGTTATCCGATACATTTTGCAAATTAGGTTCCTTATTGCGTTGCTCCGCCTGTTCAATATTGTCGTGTAATTCTATGGCTAATTGAAATTGATAGTAATGCGTATCCCCTGCCTTATTGTTTTGATTTTGGTTGGAAGTTTTATTTTGTTCTTGCAGCAGCGTAGCTAATACTTCTTGATTTTTTTCCCAATAAAGCGGTAGGTTTCGTTCCCTATAACTTTTGGTTAGTTCTAATTGTTGCTGCATGATTGCTTTTCCAAAACGTTCTTGCACCCAAAACTGTTCTAGCAGTTTTACTAACTTACTCATCAATTGCTGTAATTTACTATTATTAAATGTCTCCCCAGGAAATAAGTACTTAAAAACCTTTTGTTTTTCTAAACGTTTAGCCTCAAAATTGGGTGCCGACTTGTAAAGATATTGGTACAATTGCCCTACTTTTTTATTGCTATTAAAGTAAGGCGATTGCACAAATTGCCCAAAGGACTTTAGTTCTTCGGAGCTTAATGTTTGTATAAAAACAAGGAGTTTACTATTGTACATAAAGAGCTTATTGACTTGCTATAGCGGTAAGAATAAATACGATATACGAGTAAAAGTAACAAAAAGGAAGAAATTTTCAATTATTTTCAGTCATTTTTTTCAACAATCAGTTTTCATTTTACTAAATACCTAAATAACTGTTTAACAATATCTTAATGATATAAAAGCAATACAAAGACAATGAAAAAGTACTTGTTTTTAAAAATTTTCAGGAAATTGGTTTTTGTTAATATTTCGTGTTTAGTTGAAATTTGTCATCAGAAAGGCAATCAAGTAGTAATTTTTCTTGATTTTCTTTTGGGTGTTACCAAAAATGAAGTACCATCTTTTACCCTAAAAGCTTAACCAGAGTTGCCCATTTCAGCAAGTAAGCGATAGAAACTAAGTGTAAAAGCTTAGTTTCTTTCCACTATACTTAAATATTACAAATCTCTCAAAACCTGATAATATGTTTTTCACAAAAAACAAACTAATTACTTTTTTTCTTGCTATACTTGGCTTTGTTTTGATTCATCCCCAAAATACTAAAGCACAATGTACTGCCGTACTAGAAAGCGACTCTTTAGCCTTAGTAGAACTTTACAATGCTACTGATGGGGATAATTGGGACAATAATTCAGGATGGCTTGTGGAACCTGTTGCAGAATGGTATGGGGTTACTTTATCGGATGATAATTGTCGAGTTAGTGAAATTAGTTTAAACAATAATAACCTTATTGGTGAATTGCTCGACTTAAATTTAAACAATTTACAATACCTGTTCTTATTGGGAAATGCATTAAGCGGTACTATTCCCGATTTTACTAATTTAAATAATTTACAAAAAATATCCTTATCTTATAATAATTTAAGTGGTACTATTCCTGATTTTACCAATTTAAATAATTTACAAGAACTATCCTTACAGAGCAATCAATTAAGCGGTACTATTCCTGATTTTACTAATTTAAATAATTTACAAGAACTATGGTTATGGGGAAATCAATTAAGCGGTACTATTCCTGATTTTACTAATTTAAATAGTTTACAAAAACTAAACTTGGACAACAATCAATTAAGCGGTAACATCCCTGATTTTACTAATTTAAATAATTTACAAGAACTATGGTTATGGGACAATCAATTAAGCGGTACTATTCCTGATTTTACTAATTTAAATAATTTACAAATAATAGACTTATGTTCTAATTATTTAAGCGGTACTATTCCTGATTTCACTAATTTAAATAATTTAAAAAACCTATACTTATCTTATAATCAATTAAGCGGTACCATCCCTGATTTTAATAATCTACCTAATTTAGAGCAATTACTTATATGCCCAAACAACCTAATTGGTGCAATTCCTAGCTTTGAAAATTGCCCACTTTTAAATATTGATGCTATCGACTTTTCTTGCCTACAAGCTCCAGCAATAACAGGCTATGCCTACTACGATTTAAATAACAATTGCATAAAAGAAGACGAAGAACCAACTATCCCTAATGCTTTTGTAGGAACTACCGATAATGCTTTTGGCACTTTTACAGATGACAACGGTTTTTACCAATTAAAAATGGATATCGGCACTTATACCGTCAACTACCTTCCTCCCAACTATTTATGGGAACAAAGTTGCCCTACCAATTACACCGAAACTTTTACCGAATACACCAATAGTCTAGGCGGTTTTGATTTTGCCAATGAAGCCCTAGTAGAATGCCCATTAATGACCATAAATATTGGCACGCCTTTTACTCGCAGGTGTTTTACTAATACTTACACTGTTGACTGTTGCAATACAGGCACACAAGCGGCAGAAAGCGTTGTAGCTGAAATATGGTTTCCCGAAACAATTATTCCTTTAAGTAGTTCACTACCTTATACAACTAATATCGAAGGAGCTTTACTTTTTGATTTAGAAACAGTAGGAATTGGCGAGTGTCAAAGTTTTACTATTGTAGATTCGGTAAGTTGTGATGCTGTTTTAGGAAGTACTCCTTGCGTTGAAGCCTATATTACCCCTGACGATTTGTGTTATACTCCAAGCGTATTGTGGGATCAATCGGATTTAATAATAAGCAGTGTTTGCTTAGGAAGCACCGTGCAATTTACTATCGAAAATATTGGCGAAGACATGACAACTAGTACTGAATACAAAATGTACGAGGATGATATATTAGTTGCTTTTGAAATGATTCAATTAGCTAGTGGAGAAACTTTTGAAATAACTAGAGATACCGAAGGACAAACATTTAGATTAACAGTTAACCAACATCCTGGCAACCCTTATAGTATTGTTATCACAGAAGTAGTGGAACTATGCGGTGAAGTTGATACGGCTTCTTTTTCTCTAGGTTTTGTCAACTCGCAATCAGACGAAGACCGCAGTCCATTTTACGATATAGACTGCCAAGAAATTATTGGTTCCTATGACCCAAATGATAAAACCGTATTGCCAACAGGAATTGATGATGAACATTACATCAGCGAAAACCAAGAATTAGAATACCGCATCCGTTTTCAAAATACGGGCAATGATACGGCTTTTACCGTAATTGTAGTAGACACCCTTAATACCGATTTTTTAGATATTAGCACGCTAACATTAGGAACAAGTAGCCACGATTACAATTTTGAGTTAACAGATACAAACGTATTAATGTTTACCTTTTCCAATATTTTATTACCCGATAGCACAACGAATGAAATGGCAAGTCATGGCTTTTTAAGTTTCAAAATTTCGCAACATATAGATAATCCAATTGGAGAATTAATAGAAAACGACGCAGGCATTTATTTTGATTACAATGAAGCCATCATTACCAATAAAGTATTTAATACCATTGGTTTGCCAGTATTACTGTTACCGCCTAGTTCCTCCGCAAATACAGTTACTAATAAGGAACTAATAGCAAGCATTTATTTAGCGCAAAAGGAGTTGCATATACAGCTTCCATTGGTTAAAGCACATACGAAATACACCCTTAACCTATACAGCCTTTTGGGCCAACAAGTAGCCCACAAAACCACATTAAGTTTACCCAACGACCGCCTAGCAGTAGGCAATTTAAGTGCGGGTATTTATGTGGCGAAGATACAGGGGAGTGATGGAAGTGCTTTTACTAGTAAAGTGCTAATTCAATAAGTATCATCTAAAAAAAACCTATAAATCTATTCTTCGCACCTAAATATTATTTAACCCCTTAAAATTTCAAAGATGTTGTTAAATCCTAAAAACCTATTTTTTAAAATGTTGTTAATTGGTTTTATTTTAATAAATACCAATAGCACAAAAGCACAATGCACCGCCGTACTAGGAAGCGATTCTTTAGCATTAGTAGAACTTTATAATGCTTCTAATGGTGATAATTGGAAC
>JAHDBT010000165.1:12620-13720 GCA_020630215.1 Bacteroidota bacterium | reverse complement strand
GGCTTGTAGCAAAAAGTGTAAACTACTTCGATAAACATGTCCCCCCCAACACCCTCCCCTCCTATTTAAAATAAAAAATACCTCCTTAATAATCAACCACTTACAAAAAAAACCAACAATTCCCTTCCCTTATTTCCTCCATTTGTGTTTACCTTTTTCTCCTCCAAGTATAACTCATTGAAAGCGATAATGATTACCATGCCGAACGATACCAACCCAATAACTTCGCAGTAACAATTCGCCTTCAAGCATCTTTAAAAATCACTTTAACATTCAATTAATTATAAAACACCAACATCATGAAAAATTTAAAAAGTTTTAGTTTCGCAGCTCTATTAGTAGCTATTTTATCTATCGTAAGCACCAACCTTTTTGCTAGTAATAGTGCCAATCCAACAACACTTTCGCCAGCACCAACAACCGTAGTAGAAGCAGCAATTCCTGGCACACCCGACATTTCTGGCACTTGGGAAGTAACCATTACTAGAGGCAACGTTTTTCGTACCGACCGCACCCCTTACATGTCGTCTATTTCTAAAACCACAACTACCATGACGGTAACCCAAACAGGCGATGAAGTAACCATTACTTTTGCAGGCTTTGGCGGCTATATGAGTTCACACATTTTAAAAGGTCGTGTAGGCGGCGGTAATTTAGCAGCGGTACTAGTAAGCGGTACTAAAAGCACTTACAACATCGTAGGTCGTGCCTATCCTAACTCTATTCGTGGCGAACATTACTACATCCGTTATGGCAAACCATCAAGCGGCATTGTTCCAGGTTATACTTACTTAAAGTTTGAAGCAGTAAGAAAGTAGGTTCTCGCTTATATCAATAGTAAGATGGAAACTGTGATTAGTAATTTTGAAAAAGTGTTTGTTAATACGGAGGGAAGTAGTAAAACCTACTTCCCTTTTTTAGTAATGTGTAGCACAGCACAACAAAACCATCTCTACGTTCTACCTGCTACAAAAATACTTGCTACTAAAAAAACATGTTTACCTTTTACCCACAATGGTATTATATAGTAGAGAGCGCAACCTACTCCTTTTATTTTTATTGATTAACAATCACCAAATCTAAAACTTCCAACACACACA
>JAHDBT010000165.1:0-12520 GCA_020630215.1 Bacteroidota bacterium | reverse complement strand
ATTATTTATGGCATCGACATGCTAGGAAAAGCCAACAGCGAAGCCGCTAATATTAACCCAGCCGTTTTAGGTGCAGTAAACATACAATCATCCTCCTTTAACCTTTTGCAAGTAGGATTTAATTCGCACAGCAATGTATTAAATCGCAGCGAAACTTTAGATATGATGTTTTCGCAAGACAGCCTACAAAACGAAACCAAAAACAACATTTTAGAAAACGTAGTACAAGACAATGGCTCGCTAAACTTTAATGGTAACCTAGAATTAAATTGGGTATCAGCCTCTTGGACACGACCTGGCTTTGGTGGCTTATCGGTAAGTTTAACCGACCGCATCTCTGGACATACCAGCTTACAACAAAATTTTGTAGATGTAGTAATGCTAGGCAACGAAGAAAACAATTATTTTCAAGAATTATCAAATAATATAAACGATGAAACTGGCAATAACAATAACCCCAATAACGATCCAATTTGGGAAGATGGTTCAGGTAATGGTCAGCAACAAGAACAAGAACAAGACCCTGGACAAAATCAAGATCCTAATCAAGGACAACAAGAACAGCAACAACAACAAGCCGAAGTAATTTACGAAGACGATTATGCAACAGGCGAAGCTGACGAAGTTAATTTTAATTCGGACATGTCTTATACCCACATCCGAGAATTAAGTATTAGCTACGGCCGACAAGCTTATGCCGATGATGATTTTAAAGTACATATTGGCATGAACTACCGCATGATATGGGGCATTGGCCACTTCGATAGTCGAGTTGATGAAGAAACAGGACTAGGCAGCGGCAACTCTTCTTTTTCCGATTTTTACGACATCAATTACAACGATACCGATTCGCTATTTAGCAACACTCGTAAATCTTTATTTAAATCGGCAGGGCAAGGCAGCTCTCTGAGCTTTGGCTTAAATGCCAGCTATAAAGATAAATGGTTTGGCGGTTTGGCGTTACTAAATATGGGTAGAATTACTTGGAACGAAAACGCATTAACCGCCAACCAAAACCAAGTAGCTATTAACGACTCTATTGATGCAGGATTAAGCAGCTACCAACTAGCGCAAGAAACTGCTTATGTATACGACATGCTAGGCTTTGAACAAACCGAAGCTTTTGAAACTCGCAATGCAGGTGTGATGCGAATTAATGCCGCCTACAAAGCCACTCAAAGCTTAAAACTATATACCGATATTGTAATTCCACTAGGGTCTGACAATGATGTAAACAACTACCAACAACCTAATTACATGCTAGGTTTCGACTATGCCATTATGCCCGATGCCGTAAGCTTTAGTTCTGCTTTTCACTACAATAACGAATACGGATGGCGCATCCCTTTTGGCTTATCAGTAGCACTAGGCGAAAGCGCATTTATCACCATTACAACCGGCGATTTAAGAACCATCCTTAACAAAGAAGTAGAACCTTATGCCGCTTTATCTATTTCCTTAATTGGTGGTAGCAATAATAAACAAAACTAATCATTGGCTGGTTAATTATTGGCAAAATTATATTTTATAATGGTAAACATTTTGTCGTTTCCCGTAGAGAAAATTCATGAATTTTCTCTACCTCCTCAACCCAAATCACCAACAGTTTAACAGCCAAGTCTATTATAAACTACTAAAAAACCACCCACATATAAACTGACAGCGCAGCGTTCTAACAGAGAGCGCAAGCGAACGTTCTGACTACTGACCACTAAATTTGCAACGAATAGCCTAAAATTTGGTATCTTAGGGTAGAGGAACTTTTTTAGTACAAAACCGTTAAAGTCTGTCAGATGAAAAAACAACTTGCATTCTCTTTATTCACTTGTTTATTTTTCCTAGCAATAAGCACAACTACTAGCATCCAAACAAAAGCACAAGATGCCGTAATACAGTTAGCATCAACTACGGTACAAGTAACCGAAATAGCGGAGGGCTTACATGTACCTTGGGAAATTTTATGGGGTCCCGATGATTGGATTTGGATTACCCAACGCAACGGAACCATTAGCCGCTTAAATCCAGAAACGGGGCAAATTGTAGATTTAATTACTGTTGACGAAGTATACGAACACAGCGAATCGGGTATGTTGGGCATGGTTTTACATCCTAACTTTAGCAGCAACCCGTATGCATATGTGGTGTACAATTACTACGATGGCGGCAATGTAGAAAAACTGGTTCGGTTTACTTATGATGCGACCAATAATACACTTGGCGATCCATATACTTTAATGCAAGATATTACTTGTACCAATGGCGGCAATCACAGCGGTTCTCGTATTATTATTTTACCAGACGAAACGCTGCTTATGTCAACAGGCGACTACTACAGCTCGCAAGTAGCGCAGGATATGAGTTCGATAAATGGTAAAATGTTACGCATGACTTTAACAGGCGGCATTCCAACAGATAATCCTTATCCTGGTAGTTATGTGTACTCCTACGGACACCGCAACCCGCAAGGATTAGTACTTGCCGACAATGGCATAATATACAGCTCGGAACATGGCGGTGGTAGTGATGATGAGCTTAATATTATTGAACCAAGTCTTAATTATGGCTGGCCAGAAGTAGAAGGTTTTTGTGATAATACCGCAGAAAACACTTTTTGTACTACTCATAATGTATACGAACCTATGCGTGCCTGGACCCCAACTTTAGCCGTTTGCGGATTGGCTTATTACAATCATCCTGCTATTCCAGAATGGCAGCACAGCTTGTTATTAACCAGCCTAAAACAAAGCGATTTAAGGGTTTTAAAATTAAGTGCCGATGGCTTATCCTTTAGTGAAGCAAACGACCAAATTTATTTAGACGATACGCATGGCAGAATGCGATCCGTTTGTGTTTCGCCCGATGGACGCATTTTTGTAGGAACAAGCGAACAAGATGGCAGAGGTGAAGCAGGTGCTGGTAGCGATTTTATTTTAGAGCTAAAAGCAGCACCTAGTTTTATAAGCACCAATACCAATCCTTGTACAGGCGATGCAATAACTTTTGAGGATTTGATAAGTACCTACACGCCAACTGCTTGGCAATGGACATTTCCTGGAGGCACTCCTAGTTCTTCTACGGATGCGATGCCTACGGTAAGCTATACTTCAAGCGGCATGTACGAGGTAACACTCGAAGTTTTTAATGGCGCTAATTCTGAAATCATTACCAAAGCCAACTACATCAATGTGCTAAATTTAAACACAGGATTGCTGATTCCCTATAGCCAAGATTTTCAAAATGCGACTAGCGATTTTACCATCGTTAATCCTGATGCCGATGCACTTAGCTGGGAAACAGTAAGTACAAGTTGTAATGGAACGAGCTACAGTGCAAACAACTTTAATAACAATGCTACAGGCACAGAAGATATTTTGCAAGCAGCCTTCGATTTAACAGGTTTCCAAAATTGCGAACTGACTTTTGATGTTGCCTATGGTCCTTATCCTAATTATGTAGACCGATTGCAGGTAAGGGTAACATCTTGCACAACTACAAGTGTAGTGTACGCAGAAGGAGGTTTAACTTTATCAACGATTGCAGCAGGCAGCACCGACTCGCAATTTGCTCCTGCCGATTGCAGCGAGTGGCGCACCGAAACCGTTGACATTTCGGCTTTTGACGGCGAAAAAATAATGCTTGATTTTGTAAATATTAATGGATATGGAAACCTACTGTACCTCGATAATATTAACCTAATAGGCGATGCAGCCAATACGCCAACAAGCATTGTACAAGCCAAACTATTACTAGAAGGCGCATACAATACGGGCGGCATGATGCACACCAATTTACGAGATCAAAACCTATTGCCATTAGCGCAACCCTACAACCGCCCACCGTGGAATTATCAGGGCACAGAAAATGTGGCAACAGCTAACGATATTCCTAGCAATACAACCGATTGGGTGCTGTTGCAAATACTAGATGACAGTAACAACCTAGTAGAAGAACGAGCCGCCTTTTTGCTCAATAATGGCAGTATTGTAGATATTGATGGAAGTACAGTAGGGGTTAACTTTTACAATTTAGTAAACAACGAAAGTTATTATCTACTAGCTCGCCATCGCAACCACTTGGATGTAATGAGCAGCACCATGGTAGAAATGCCCAACTCCGTTGCCTACGATTTTACCGATGTTAACAACATTTACGGTGGCACTACACAAGCCGTAAATACGGGCAACGGGTACGCCCTTTTTGCTGGCGACTTAAACGGAAACGGCATTGTAAGCGTAGCCGATTTTAATTTTTACCTAAGCCAAGGCAATGCAATTAACGATTACCTAGATGCCGATTGCAACCTAAACGATACCGTTACTACAGCCGACTATAATTTGTATAAAAATAATGCCTCCATAATTGGCATCACCCAAATCCGATATTAATTCAATGGTCAGTATTTGGATGAACTGGCGGCTCGTTTTTTTTGGATGCTATGCCACTGCAATTATCCGATTAGTAGAATTTAAAGGTCCATCATTTATAAAAAACCAACCTGCTTTTTCATACAAAAAACACGTCAGCAAAAAAACTGGCTACTGGCTACTGGCTACTAAAAACTAAAAAACATCAAAAGGAAAACGAACAGCAAAGCGGTCTAGCAAACTATTACATCACTAAAATCAACACATTATGCAAACCTTAAACCTTATCTTTCGTGGGCTTGCTATGCCTACATTTTTACTATTGTTTTTTTTCCGTATTCCTTTTACATCTCTAGCACAAGAAGTTGTGCAAACAGAAATACCTGGGCTACCAAACGTCTACCAGTTTGAGCCTAATTTTGAAGAACCAATTACTATACACGAAGACGATTTTAGGCGGCAGCCAGCCATGATTTATTTTTGGAACTTTAGGGATGGCAACTTTAGTTTTGACAGCAAGCCACTCCATACTTACAAACAAGCAGGCACACATGTTCCCATAGGGGAGGCAACCCGTATTTACAGCAGCGATGATATTGACGATGGCGAAGTGCGGATAGCAGAAGGTGGTAGCATTGATATTAGCAGCAGCGAAGTCGTATCGAGCAGGAAAGTAGCCAAAGCCGATTTAAGCGGCAACCAAATAGCTTTAATTGCAAGCCGTGCGCCACGACCAGACGATATTGTTACCCATGTAATTACCTACAAAAACACCTGCGCTACAACTGCATCAGGCACCATTATTTTTAACTTTGATACCGAACAGTTTGAGTACAACGACAATAGCAACAACAGCGCAAACACCCCCAACGATTACATCGGTCACGAAGTATATTATGGCGAAACTTATAGTGGTAGCAATGCCAGCAGCGGCGAATTACGTTGGTCGTTTAGCGGATTAGCAGCAGGAGAACAGCGCAATATTTTTGTGATGTTGGGCACTAAAAATACGGTAAATTGGGGCGATGAAACCATTTGTACTGCCTTCATAGAAAATACTTGTGGTAGCCAAGAAGTACAGTTAAAACAAACTACCGTAAAATCGCACGACCCGAATCAAATTACCGCAACTCCTACTAGTATTTGCCCAGGAGCTTTCGAAACAATTTCTTTTACCATCGAGTTTCAGAACTATGGCACTGGTCCAGCTAGTAATGTACAAATTGTGTTTCCTATTAGCAGTATACTAGAAATAGAGTCGTTTAACTTTGGAGAAGTAGAAGTAGCAGGAGAAACACTTAATTGCGATTTTAACAATCTGGATTGTTTTTATGATGTTAATTATGGAAATAGCACGGTTAGTTGGTATTTAAATAACTTAAACCTTCCTGGTTTACGACAAAAAGGCTATGGCACCGAATTTACCGAAGACGATACCAAAGGAAGTGTACAGGTACAATTTGAGGTAACTCCCGAATCAAATACGGCTCCATGTTCTACCATTCCTGCCTATGCCGAAATTATTTTTGATTGCAATACCGTTATTCCTACCGATCCCATACATGTACGAATACAAGACCTTGAATGTGACGATTGTAATTATTGCAATGATGCAGATAACACCCCTTATTTTGAAACTGACAATGGCGGCACAGGCGGTACGATTATAGTGTACACCGAATGCCCTGGCGGCCCTCCCGGTTTATCCGAGCCACAATTTTCGTGGTATCCTATGGATGGCTTAACCATTATTGGCAATGGTTCTTCCGTTATTGCTAATCCCGATTCTACAACAACCTACACCGTTACCGCTTGGTTTTCGGAAGGATCAGAAAATTGGTTTTCTACCTCCTCCATTACCTTATTTGCTAGCCCTTTTATTTCGCAAAACCTATGGTGCAATACCGTAAGCCTTACGTCTACTACTACGCCCATTAGTTGTTTTGGCGCAGCAGATGGCGAGGTTACTTTAGAAGTAAATGGCGCATCGCCTCCTTTTTATTTCCTAGGTTATTTTGGCTGTATCACCCTACCCGAATCTACCGATTTAGAATTGGATATTCCCTTCCCAGGTTTTTATCCTGTAGCAGTACTTGATAGTGGCGGCTGTATGGATGTACTAGATATTGTGGTAGAAGAACCTAAAGAATTACATGTAGATGTATTGTACAACGATTGGTCTACTTGCGATGATTTTTCAGGGCAAATTATTCCCTCTGGTGGTACGGCTCCTTATGTATTCACTTTAGGAGACAATACCCCCTCTGCTCCTTCCCAATCCATTGGATTTATCTCTTTATTTGGCGATCCTATTTTTACAAATATTACGGATGCTAATGGTTGTGAGTTTAATGTAGATATATTTAGTAGCACCCAAGTATTTTTACAAGCCCGTGCTTTTTTAGAAGGACCTGCTCAATCTGGTATTGTGAGTGCCATTAATATGAGTAATACCCTAAATACCGAAGGCTTATTACCTATGCAACAACCCTATAATACCGAACCCTGGCAGTACGACGGCAGCGAAACTTTACCTACGTTGTTGATGCCTTTTAATATGGTAGATTGGATACTTGTAGAATTACTCGATCCTGTTACTAAAGTATCGGTAGCCAAACGAGCCGCCTATATTAAAAAAAATGGCTACATACACGATGCGGAAACCAATGTGGAAGGAGTGGTTTTTTGCGATGTGCCACCTAACGAATCTAACAGCTACTATGTAGTATTGCGTCACCGCAACCATTTAGATGTAATGAGTGCCAAACCCATTGTGCTTGATAACAGAACCCTTCAATACGATTTCACAAGCAGTGCCGAACAAGCTTATGGCGACAATCAATTAAAGGAATTAGCTCCTGGTTATTTTGGGCTTCATGCAGGTGATGTAAGTGGTGATGGGGTAATTACGGTGGCCGATTTTAACACCTTCGTTTCGCAAGCATCGCTCATTAATGTGTATATGGCAGGCGACCTAAATTTAGATAAAACTGCTACTGTTGCCGATTTTAATTTGTACCAACCTAATGCTAGTATTATTGGGGTGAGTTTTATTAGGTATTAGTTGGTGGATGAATGAATGTAGGTATACTCAACAGCAAAAAAAATCCCCATCATTAAATTTAATGATGGGGATTTTTTATATCGTTGTATAGTACAAAAGTACCTACTAACTCACTACCGCCGAAGCAACTAAAATATCTTTTTCAATTAAGTACTCGGCAATTTGTACGGCATTCGTAGCAGCACCTTTACGGATATTATCGCTCACAATCCACATGTTCATGGTATTAGGTTGCGACTCATCTCTGCGGATGCGTCCTACAAAAACCTCGTCTTTATTTTGTTGGTATAAAGGCATGGGGTAAATGTTTTTTTCTACATTATCCATTACCACTACGCCTGGCATATTTTCCATTAACTCTTTAGCTTCCGCAATATCAAAATCCCTATGGAACTCCACATTTACGGCTTCCGAATGTCCGCCAACAACAGGTACACGTACAGCCGTTGCTGTAACGCCGATGGTATCGTCACGTAAAATTTTACGAGTTTCGTGTACCAGTTTCATTTCTTCCTTGGTGTAATCGTTTTCCAAGAAAACATCACAGTGCGGCAGGCAATTCAAATCAATGGTGTATGGATACACTTTGTCTCCTTCCATACGGCTGCGTTCATTGCTTAATTGCGAAACCGCTGCTTTGCCCGTACCCGTTACCGATTGGTAAGTAGAAACTACCAAACGCTTTAATCCATAGGTTTCGTGCAAAGGAGCTAAAGCCATTACCATTTGTATGGTAGAACAATTAGGGTTGGCAATTATTTTATCGTTTGCGGTTAAGATACCCGCATTAATTTCCGGTACAATTAACGGAATATTAGGTTCCATACGCCATGCCGAAGAATTATCGACAACGGTGGTACCCATTTCCGCAAATTTAGGTGCCCATTTACGAGACGGGCCAGCACCCGCCGAAAATAAGGCAATGTCTACTTTATTGTATAAAGCTACGTCCATGCCTACTATTTCTACTTCCTGACCGTTAAAAGTTACGGTTTTACCAATGGAAGCCTCAGAAGCAACTGGAATTAATTGACTTACGGGGAAGTTGCGCTCTTGTAATACTTCGAGCATTTTTTTTCCCACCATTCCAGATGCACCAATTACTGCTACTTTCATGTTGCTATATTTTTAAAAATCATTAATCTTTTATGTGCCAAGGACTCTTTTCTAACATAAACAGGTATGTTTCATGCTTAAATTTTTTTTAATACTTTTAAAACGGCATAGCATAACAAAGCCGCTAAATACGCAAATACGATGTACCCGCTACTAACCAAAATGTTCATCAACATTTGAAACTCACCTGTAAATAACTCCTTTTAATTAAAGTTTTTTTCAAAAGGAATGCAAAGTTAGTTGAAAATTTGATTTTTTTCTTGTCCGTTCTTCAAATTAATCGTCCTATTAGTTAAAAAATCCTATTTTGTTGTTCAATTCACAACTATGGACACCACAACTGCACTCAATCAGCTACAACTTAACTTTAGCCCTGCTAGTTTGCAGGTGCTTAACATTTGCTTAGGTTTTATTATGTTTGGCATTGCCCTCGAATTAAAACCTGCTAGTTTTAAACGAGTTTTCCTACAGCCTAAAGTTCCATTAACAGGCGTATTTGCTCAGTTTTTTTTATTGCCACTCCTTACTTTTTTGCTGGTACTGCTGCTACAACCTATACCTAGCATTGCCCTAGGCATGATGTTGGTTGCCGCTTGTCCTGGCGGCAATATTTCTAACTTTTTTGCTGCCCTCGCCAAAGGCAATACCGAATTGTCGGTTAGCTTAACGGCTATTGCTACTTTGTTGGCGGTGGTAATGACTCCCTTTAATTTTGCTTTTTGGGCCAGTTGCTATCCCGAAACTGCCGCCTTGCTACAAACCGTACAACTCGATATATGGGATATGTTTAAAACGGTATTAACTTTACTAGCATTGCCTTTGGTAACAGGTATGTGGGTTGGGCATCGCTTTCCTGTTTTTACCCAGCGTATCACAAAAACCGTGCGGATACTGTCTATTGTTTTTTTTATAGGATTTGTAGTGGCGGCTTTTGCGGCTAATGTAAATTCGTTTTTGCAGTATATTCATTTGGTAATTGGGCTAGTGCTAATACATAATGCTGTAGCATTGTTTAGTGGCTATAGCTTGGCTCGTTTGCTACGATTCGCTCCTAAAGATGTAAAATCCATTACCATCGAAACGGGCATTCAAAATTCGGGTTTGGGCTTAATTTTGATATTTAACTTTTTTGACGGACTAGGCGGCATGGCTATTGTAGCTGCATGGTGGGGCATTTGGCATATTGTGGCTGGACTGAGCTTGGGCTTTTTCTGGTCGAGAAAATAGAAGGAGGTGTTAAATGGCTAAATTGTTGGATGGTTATATGGGTGCTTATTTACTTGACACTTTACAAGGCAAATCAAAGCAAAATCAGCCATATACGTTCTACTAAAGCACCTTCTACTAATCAACAAAAGTTATCCTTACTGATTCACAAACGCCTTAACTTCTCGCCATACAATATCACTTTCGTAGCCTTTTTGTTGCAAATAACTCACTAGTTTTAGCTTAATTTCCTGGGGTTTATAAAATTTGTTTCGCACTTGCAAACTGTCCATTTTTTTTTGAAGAAGGTATTGCATACTTGCTACATAATCGTCCTCGTCTATTTCCTCTGCTAGTGCATTGCTAATTAATGTTGGGCTAACCTTTTTCAGTCTTAAGCCTTGTTTTATTTTAATGCGCCCCCACCTTTTCAGTCTAAATTTACTGCCTGCGTACAGGTGTGCAAATCTTTTTTGGTTTAAAAAATTCTCTTCTATTAGCCATACAATGATGTCTTGAGCATCTGCGCTGCTTTGCCCTAAACTTTTTAGTTTTTCTTTCACCTCTTGCTCACATCGCTCTTGGTAGGCGCAATATTTTTGCAATTTTCGGTAGGCGGTTTGTGTATCCATTTTATAGTAACTTAATCGTTGGTGATGGGTATTTAGTATACGGGTAAACAAATAAAGCAATTAGCTTTTAAAAAAACGTATCTTACCACGTTTTTTTTATTATTCATTTAATTTGGCCATTTATTTTGAAGAACAAATCGGCAATCACTAGATTATTAATTGCAAACTCTGTTTCGGGAGTAGCGCAGGGTTTAAGTATGCTGTCTATTCCTTGGTATTTTACCCACATCATCGAACACCCTTCCTTGTGGGGCATGATTTATTTTAGCGTTACCGTTATTTCCCTGTTTTGGGGATTGTATGGTGGCACTTTAGTAGATAGATTTAACCGCAAGCATATTTTTATTGCCGAAAACTCGCTAGGAGCTTTTGTGTTGCTAAGTGTAGCAGCTTATGGATTTTTTAATGGCGGCTTGTCGTCTTTTTTTGTAGGACTGGTATTTGCCACTACCTTTTTTACCTGGAATATTCACTACCCTGCCCTCTACGCTTTTGTACAAGAAATTACCGATAAAAAGGATTATACCCGCATTACCTCCTACCTCGAAATACAAGGACAACTCACCTCGGTTGCTGCTGGTGGAATAGGAGCGATTTTACTAGCAGGTGTAGAAGGCGGCTTGTTTACCATTCCTTTTTTAAACATTTCCTTTACCATTCCTTTTAGTATTAAAGCTTGGAGCATTCAGCAGGTATTTTTGCTGGATGGCATTACTTATTTACTTTCCTTATTGCTCATACTGCCTATCCATTTTGTGCCTGTTTCTAAACGTTTTACAGAGCATTTAACCTTAACCAAACGCTTTAAAATTGGCATTGATTTTTTAAAACAACATCCGCTTATTTTTGTATTTGGCAATGCTGCGTACTTTGTGTTTGTTACCACTATGACGGTTAACTTTTACCTCATGCCGCTGTTTGTTTCTAAATACCTTAAAGCCTCGGGCGATGTATTTGCTAAGGGCGAAATGGCTTTTGCAATAGGTGCTGTTTTTTCGGGTATTTTTGTGGCGCGTGTTTTTAATAAAACCACCAATGTAAAGGGTTGCATTATCATGAGTTGTATTACGGCAAGCACCTTTTTTATTATGATGTTTAGCCGAGATTTGGCCGTGTTTTACCTCCTCTATTTATTTTTAGGCCTTGCCAATTCGGGTTCTCGAATTATGCGGGTTAGCTACATGTTTAAACATATTCCTAACCAAGTAATAGGACGTACAGGCAGCGTGTTCCAAGTATTTAATGTGTTGTTTAGATTAACACTTATTGGCTTATTCTCCTTGCCCTTTTTTGTAGAAAATATTAATTATGCCTTTTTACTTATGAGTGTTGCTTGCTTTATTGCGGCTGCTATTTTATGGACTATTTACAAGGATTTGGTCAATTTAAAAACTTCTAATTAGCAACAAGTCAACTATCTTATCCCATGTTGATATTGTAGTCCTCAACAAAAAAAGTTTTTATAAGAGTCCACTGTAAAAAGGTCGTTTAGAAAAGAAATAGTATATCTTACTAGATAAAATACCTGCGTACTCAATCATCAGAAACTTAGGTTATAGCCTTGCTAGGCTCCTATAAAAAATCCATACAAATTGGAGATGGTAGTAAACAAAAAAAATGCCGATGCTTCCATAAACACCGGCACTTACCTTCTATTATTTTAGGTCAAAAATCAACTGTAATTTTTGCTAACTCCTTACTTATTTAACAACAAATCTTCTTGCAAAACCCCTGCCGTTTGCGACGACAATCGGAAACGATAATTTCCAGGAAATAAGTATTGGGTGTTAATAATACGCTTATACTCCAAACTTCCATTAGCTAAACCATTAAATACTTCGGCTACTAAAATACCATCAGGTGTGTACATACCAATATACACCATTTGAGTTTGACTTGTGGTAAAGTTTAAGGTAACCTGTCCGCCATCTGTTGCAGGAATAACGTTCATATACGCTCTCGACTCGGCAACCGCCATTGGCGCTGGAGGCATTACCGCTTGTGTAGGTACATTGCTCATTAAAGCAGGTGCTTCATCAGTTGTAATGACAGCTGGCGGCGCAGTAGGACGCTCATATATTACAGCAGGTGCAGGTACTGGTTGCGGCTGAGGTAAGGGTTGTGGTAAAGGCTGTGGT
>JAHDBT010000164.1 GCA_020630215.1 Bacteroidota bacterium | reverse complement strand
AATTCAACAATAAAACAATTCAACACATGCACTTCACCAAAGTAGAACACATCGGCATAGCCGTAAAAGACATTGCAGCAGCCAACACCCTATACACCAATTTACTAGGCGCAGCCCCCTACAAAACAGAAACCGTAGCAAGCGAACACGTCGTCACCTCCTTTTTTAAAGTAGGCGAAACCAAAATAGAACTCCTACAAGCAACCGACCCTAGCAGCGCAATAGCCAAACACATCGAAAAAAGAGGGGAGGGAATGCACCATGTTGCTTATGCCGTTGACGATATAAAAGCAAGCATGACCGCCCTATCAAAAGAGGGTTTCCGATTATTAAACGAAGTACCTAAAAAGGGAGCCGATAATAAATGGGTCTGTTTTATTCACCCCAAAAGTTGCAATGGCGTACTAGTAGAACTTTGCCAAGATAGAGGCGAAAGAATCAATTTAGAAACGGAACAAGTTGCAGAATGATATGGATTCATCACATAAAAAATAGGTGGAGTAATAGCCAAATGTACTTTATTATTATAGCTATTACTTTGGGCGTGCTATGTCTGCAAACAAGCAAGGCACAAAATAAGGCGGAGGGTAATAATAAAAAAGACCTAGCAACAAACACTAGCAAAAGCGAAGCAACCAAAAAAATGGAAGCTGGCTTAAAGCTCGGAAAATCAAAAGATTATGAAGCCTCACTTACACTTTTACTGCAAGCTGCCGATTTGTTTTTAGCCGAAAAAAATAATGCCTCCTGGTTTAGATGTGTTAAATCTATTCGCAGCATTTATTTTAAGCGATTGCAGCAATATCCCGAAACATTAAACTATTTAGTAACAACCTTGGCGCAAGCAGAACAACAGCTAGGAGCAACAAACGATACAACGGCTCGCATTTTAAGTTATATCGGTATTGCTCACAGTAAAATGGGCAACTTTGATAAAGCATTAGTGAATTATGAAAAGGCCCTCCAAATTTTTGAACAA
Organism: Bacteroidota bacterium; assembly: GCA_020630215.1. Classification (GTDB taxonomy): domain Bacteria; phylum Bacteroidota; class Bacteroidia; order Chitinophagales; family UBA2359; genus JAHDBT01. Next base: position 12,759 of record JAHDBT010000164.1, on the reverse strand, counting down.
AATCCTAGCACAGGGTTTACCGCTTCGGTGTACAAAAATACAGGCAATATTTACATGCGCCGCATGGATTATACCAAAGCGGTTGACTACCTCACCAAAGCTTTAAATATAGAAAAACAGCTTCAAAACCAACATAAATTAGTGCCGCTTTACAGCGATTTAAGTAATGCCTACCACTTTTTAGGAAATTACGAAGAGGAGGTAGCGCAATACAATGCCGCACTAGCCTTACCTAATATTGCCCCTTACGAAAAAGCTTTAATTTTATTAAACAAAGCAGGAGCCGATATAGATAATGGACAAGCTGCAAAAGGATTGGTTTCGTGCGAAAAGGTGCTGCCTTTATTGCAGGATGATTTGCCAGATGTAGGAGAATTTAAGGTAACGGTAAACGAAGTTATGGGGAAAGCTTACCTTGCTTTTGCAGATACGCTAAAAGGAACACAACACCTAGAAAAAGCGGTTGTTCTAGCTCAAGAAGTTTATGGCAATAAACACCGAGAATTGGCACGCATCTATTTAGATTTAAGTCGAATAAAAGATGGAGAAGATGATTGGCAAGCAGCGTTAAATTTGGCACAAAAAGCTCTAGTAAGCAGCATTCCTAGTTTTAATGAAATAGCTATTGGGCAAAACCCAGCACTCAATCAATTGTCGGTAGAGCCGTTTATAATGACAGCCCTTGCAACCAAAGGTGATTTTTGGAGCAGTGCCTATTTACAAACAAATAACCAACAACATTTAGAACAGGCTTTGGCAGCTTATTTATTGGCTTTAAAGCAAACACAAATACTGCGCTTTACCTACACCGCCCAAGAATCGAAATTGTTTTTAGGAAACTTTATTTACGATATATACGAAATAGCCATTCAAACAAGTTGGCAATTATATGGTTTAACAAAGGACAAAACCTATCTATCACAAGTATTTGATTTGATGGAAAGCAGCAAAGCAACAGTTTTGCTAGAGGGCATTAAGGAAATAGAAGCACAACGACTAGCAAGTATTCCAGATAGCCTAACCAATAAACTACGAAGCTTTAAAGGAAATATTTATGCCCTTACCAAAAAAGTGAATCAAAAACAATTACCCGATAGTCTGGCAAAAATTTACCAAGATTCGCTGTTTAGCCTCAAAAGACAACAAGAGGAGGTGATGCATTTCCTAGAACAAAACTTTCCCGATTACCAAGACCTTAAATACGATATACAACACCATAGCCTAGCACAAACACAAGCCTTTTTACCTAGTGATGCTATGATGATAGCCTATTTTGTAGGCAGCAAACAATTGTTTAGTGTCAGCCTTACTGCTACTAATGCAACAATACACCAAATGCCTTTTCCAACAGATAGCATTAATACCTTTAATCAGGATTTGCAGCAATTACGGCAAGCTTTGGCCAATACCAATTTTATAGAAGCAAATCCGCAACAAGCATTTAGTCATTATACCCAACAAGGCTATTATTTTTATACGCAGTTAATTGAGCAACAAACTGCCAACTTTAAAGGCAAGGAACTAATTATTATTCCCGATGGGCAATTGGGCTATGTGCCTTTTGAAGCCTTATTAACGGAGGAGGTGCAAAGTAAAAAACGCAATTACAAAAAACTACCCTATTTATTGCAACAATATGCGGTAAGTTATGCTTACTCGGCAACCCTATTGGCAAAAAGTAGCCAAGCAAATACGATAGATAAAAGTAATGGCGAAATGTTAGCCTTTGCTCCTTTTGCCACATTTCAACAAAATCTATCTATGCAGCAGGAAAAGAAAACCAGCACGAAAAGAGGAATAGATAGCATACTTTACCAATTAGCCCCCTTAAAAAATACCCAAAACGAATTAACCGAATTACAACAAATAGTTAAGGGGCAATATTATTTAGGGGAAGACGCACACAAACACATTTTTAATACTGAAGCCCAACAAGCCAATATGTTACACTTAGCCACGCACACCATTATCGACAACGAAAACCCTATGCAATCGGTATTGGCTTTTTCCCCCCAACAAAACGACCCCTACCTACGTGCCTACGAATTATACAACATGCAATTAAATGCAAAAATGACGGTGTTAAGTGCTTGCGAAACAGGTTATGGAAAACTAAGTAGGGGAGAGGGCATAATGAGTTTATCCAGAGCATTTACCCACGCTGGCTGCCCCAGCATCATCATGACCTTATGGAAGGTAGACGACCGTGCAACCTCTACTATTATGATTGATTTTTATAAACAATTAGCACTAGGAATGCGAAAACAAAAGGCACTAAAAAATGCAAAATTAAATTATTTAAATAATACCGACTTGCCTACTGCCCATCCTTATTATTGGATTGGTTTGTTAAGTATTGGCAACCAGGAAGAAATTGATTTGGGAAATTCTTTTTTTGCAAAACATTTACGTTCTGTTTTGCTATTACTAGCAATAATAAGTATGGTATTGTTAATTTTATTTTTTAGAAAAAAGAAAGTTTCGAGCATAAGCAATTAACAGCCTTACATATTACTAACCAATTCTTTTTTCCAACCATTGTACTACAAAAAAGCTGTACTCACTTTTTTCTTCGGGGGCATTTAAAATAGCGGTTAACAGTAAATGGTATTCTTCATAAATAAATTTAATTTCTCTAGCCGATAAACCTGTTTTTTTAATCGCAATTAGCATTTCTAAAAATAAATTTTCAAAGCGTCCTTTTATTTTATAGGTGCTATAATAGTTTTTTATTTCAGCAATGTTTTTTTGTAGAAAATTAAATTTATTTTGTTCCAAGTAAATAATATTTTTAATAAGTAAACCCGTAACCTGTAAATCAATGCCAATATTAAAATGCTGGTATTTTACTAGTAAATTTAACCAATATAATGCCGTGTCAAAATCATTCATTCGATAATAAATATTGGCAACACGAGTAACTGCCAATTGTTGATATAGCCTTTTGTTATTACTATTACCATCTGATAAACAGTTTTCTACAGTAGGAATCATGCTTAAAACCTTATCTATCTCATTATTCCTTAAATAAATCCAAGTTTCTCTACAAAAAGAAATAAGAACAATTTCTTTTTCTAAATCTTCCGTAATTAAATCGGGATATTTTAAGGGAAAACTTTTTAACTCATCAATTAATATTAAAGCTTCTTCTTCTTGTTCTTGCATTATTTTAGTTACAATTATATTGGTAACTAGTGTGATATGGTTGGTGAAATTTTCTAGTAAATAATTAGGAGTATTTTGATAGTAAGCTAATAATTTTGTTTGGTGAAAAGCTAGTTTATCTAGCCCAACTAAACACGAATAAATATTGATTTTAATTTCGTGGTAGGCAATTTTGGCTTTCGTAGATAAAGCGGATGTTTCTGCTTTTAGTAAATTTAATTGTAAAAAAGATTGAATGCGGGTGATGTTTTTTCTTTGATTAATTTTAGTAGTAGTTAATAAACTTAACTCTTCACTAATTCGTAAATAGCGGTTATAATTAATTTCTTTTTCCTTTACTTTAATATTCGCATAAATATTATTTTTCCATTCACTAGAGTCTATAATTCCATCATCAATTAATTTGCCTTTAGTAGTAATTAATACCAACCACGATTTAAATAACTCATTGCTTTGGGCTATTTTATAAGCCGTATTTAGCAACTGTAAAGCATCTTCAAAAGCTTCTTGTTTAATAAGAATATTAAGGTATTGAATTAAGCAACTAACGTGATGTTTCGGATTTTGATAGGCAGTATGGTTATTCAATAAAAAATGAATAAGTTGAGGATAAATTTTGGCAACACATAAACCTGTTGTGCATACGCTTTCGGTATCAAAAATATTTTGAACAATGGTTTCAAAATGACTTAAAACATCGCGATCACCTGTGGCAGCTAATTGTTTTTTAGAAGCAATAATTTCGGCAAGCGACATACTTTGCACAAGGAGCCTAAAAGTATGGTATTGACTAGAACGACGAGATTGTACGGAACGCATATTTAGATTAAGTGATTAACTAGTAAATAAATAAACGTTGTTTAAACATTGGTAAGGGGGAAGGGTAATGCAAAGGAAGGATTTTATAGAAAAATTTGGTTAAAAGTAGGTGGAAGTACTGCTAAATTAACCCAATTTTCACAAAGTCATTTCACAAAAATATCATAATTAATATTAGCTTGACTATACCAAATGCTAAGGAGTTCTCTCTTTTATCCTATATTTGCGGGGATTTCAAAACGTTTTCAATTCAACAATATGAAAAATATTAGCAACTATAATTTTAATAACAAAAAGGTTTTAATGCGGGTCGATTTTAATGTGCCGCTTAACAAGGAGTTACAAGTAACCGACGATACCCGTATTAAAGCCGCACTTCCTAGTATTCGTAAAATATTGAACGATGGGGGCAGCATTGTTTTAATGTCGCATTTAGGCCGTCCTAAAGGTGTAGTGCAAGATAAATATTCTCTTCAAAATATTGTAACAACTTTATCGGGTTTACTAGCGCAAAAAGTACGGTTTATAACACACAGCGTTGGTCAAGAAGTGCAACAGGCCGTTACCAACTTACAAAAAGGCGAGGTGCTACTCCTAGAAAACCTCCGTTTTAACAAAGCCGAAAAAGCAGGCGATAAAGCCTTTGCACAGCAATTAGCTAATTTAGGTTGTGAGGTATATGTAAACGATGCTTTCGGAACTGCACACCGAGCACATGCCTCTACTTACACAGTAGCACAGTATTTTGAGGAAGATAAGCGGATGTTTGGCTTATTAATGGCCAACGAAATTGCTAATGCTCAAAAAGTATTAAAAAGCCCACAGGAAGGATTCGTAGCTATTTTAGGAGGGGCAAAAGTATCGGATAAAATTATGTTGATTGAAAGCCTACTCACCAAAGTAAGTACCATTATTATTGGCGGTGGCATGGCCTACACTTTTTTTAAGGCAATGGGAGGAAGTATTGGCAACTCTTTAGTAGAAGAAGACAAACTAAGCCTAGCAACCGAGCTAATTCGGAAAAGTAAAACAATGGGCGTTAACATCGTATTGCCTACCGATTCGGTTATTGCAAACGCTTTTAGTAACGATGCTAAAACGCAAATAAGCCCTAGTGTTAGTATCCCTAACGGATGGATGGGCTTAGATATTGGTACGAAAGCCTGCGAAGATTTTAAAGCAATTATTTTAAAAGCAAACACCCTTTTTTGGAATGGACCAATGGGGGTATTTGAAATGCCTAGTTTTCAAAATGGAACAAAAGTGATTGCAGAAGCCGTGGCAGAAGCCACCAAATGCAATAATACCTTTAGCTTAATAGGCGGAGGAGACTCGGTAGCAGCTATTAAAAAGTTTAACTTAACAGCTCAAGTAAGCTATGTTTCAACAGGTGGAGGTGCAATGTTGGAGCTTTTTGAGGACAAGGAATTACCAGGCGTAATTGCAATTTAATGATTGATAAATAAAAAAATGTAACTGCCTTCAGATACTTTTTCATGACAGCCGACTGATGTTTTGTATAACATTAGTCGGCTTTTTTTTATACCCAAATAATCTCAAAGTAATAGGCTGAAAAAACAAAAAAGAGTTTTTTGCGAAAAAAAAGGGTTTTATTTTTTATAATGGAAAAATTAACTGTTTTTTAATTAATAGTTTATATTTTATTTTGTTTTTGATTGATAAATAGAATATAATGTGACTTTTTTTGATGTGCTATGTTTAAATTATTATGTGTTAATTAACCTGAAAAGCAGCAAGCTTTGTGCAAGTTATCTATTAACAATAACTTAAAGTGAAAAATGACCGTAGAAGGAGGTAGTTCAAGCCTAACATTACATAAAGATGAGAATTGCCAAAAACGACTATTTTCCTTTCAAGTTTTAATTTGGCATCTTTTCTGATTAATGTATGACAATTGAACTCCCCCTTAACTAAATAAACACTATAGAACATTTCAGGTCCTAAAGATCTGTTCTATAATTTCCAAATCTCCAGAATATTTTATTACCCCCCTAAATACTACTGATAGATCATCGGTGTGGAATACCTATGTCTATTTGCTAGTAATTACACAAATGCTCATAGAACTTTAATGTTATTTATAAACATTTTTTTGATTTTTCAATAAAAACTTTTTTACCATGAATTCATTTTTTACTCCTTTGAGTAAATTAAGTCAATGGTGTACACTTCTCTTGTTGCTCGGTTTTATGCAACAAGTTTCCGCACAGCAGTGTCCCGTTGATGTATCAGTCATTGATATGAGAGGTATACTCGGTTTTCCCCAAACCGACTATATGGTTGCTTGCGAGCAAGCCGATACCCTCTCCTATCTTATTTTTTCACCCGATGCCGAAGAAAACTTAGTAGGCGTAACACTCGAACTAGATATGACTTCCGGTTTAGAGTATGCGGGTTTTGTTGATGGCCAGTTTCCTGGCAACGTAATAAGTGAATTGGATGTTTCGGACCCGAAACGTCCAAAATTTACGATCCCAGTTATCGAGAATGGAAACATCTTTGTTGCCAATATTGGTGTTGGGGTTAACTGCGAATATATGGAAGGCGACATCTCGACGGTGAGTGCCACCATAACCTATGTTTACCAAGATTCCAATGGCGATTTCTTTGATTGCGAACATGAGTTCGATCCAATTGGCGAGTATAATTCTGCTATCAGAAGAGCAGTATTAAATGTTTATTCGCCAGTAAATGAGGCCGGAGCTCCTTATGCTACTTTGGAACCTAGCAACTTTACAGACCCCGAATGTCACATTGCATATATTTCGCAAGATGGTATTGGTGCTTATGTAACAGAGTTTGATTTTACCATTGATGGTGTTGATCTTAACGTGCTTACCTTAGACGAATTATCTATTAATGGAGCAGACATACCTTATGTGTATGATGCAACTACCCAACAATTAGTAGGTACCATAGATGCTTCCTTTTTTAATGATGGTAAGTATGATGAAGGAGAATTGCTACAGGTAAAGGTGTGTTTTATTACTCCTGATTGTATCGAACCAGCTGAAGTGTTTTTTGAATACCACGCAGCTTATGGATGTAATGACCAAATTTGCGATATGACCTCTACAGACGCAGCATTAAGTTTTATGCCTGATTTAGGCGCAGACCCGTTTGCTATTAGTAGCGCAGCAAGCCCAGGGCAGTTTTGTGGCGATCCAATCACTTACAGCTTTACCATTGATAGTGCCAACCCAAATCCTGATGAAGGTCTATGGACAGATGTAGTAGTAAAGTTTAAAGCTTGTGAAACAGCGAATACCCAATTAGCAAGTATTTCTGTAAATGGTGTGGCTTTACCTGCTGCTGCATGGAGCATCGTAAGCGGAACCGCAATTGTTGATTTTAAGCAACTTACGGCTGACCTTGATGGTGCAGGTGGTTTAGCAGATTATGACGGTGATTCGCAATTTGATGATTTACCTGGTGGCGAACAAATTGTACTAGATATTGAACTAGCTGTTGTTTGTGCTAATGATGTAAATAGTTGTGATGCTGCTGCTTGTACTATTACAAAAGTAGAAGTAGATGGTTTACACAACTGTGGGCAAAAAATTCAAGAAGCCATTGATGTAACGCCTATTTCTTTTGGTTATGGCGAAACTGCTTGGAATGCTAATGACGACATCGACCGAAATGGTACTTTTATTACAGAAGAAATTGATACGGATCCAAATGTTTGGAAACCATCCGTAAATGGTTTTGAATTTAGCTACGATTATGGGTACAATAATATTGAACCATGTACACCTGCTAGTAACGTGTATATGCAAGTGTTTGTGGAAGCTGGAGGAATACGATTAGACCATATACGTTATCAAGAAGGGTCTGCTACCTATAATGCAGATGGCGCAGGTGCGGTAACAGTACCAGGTGTTACTTCTACGCAACTTCCAGATTATGAAGGTTTAATCATTACCATTCCAATGGGCGATGCGGCTGCTACGGTAAACGATTACTACTTTAATCTAGAGCTTGAAGGGAAATGTTTTACTAGTGATTATATTAACCTTACTTATACTATTATAGAAGAATGCGATGGTTGTGATGGCGGTGGTTGTCAAATTGTACGTTCTTGTCATGGTGTTTCAGCTTATGTTGTTTGGCAAGGGGAAGATTGCCCTTCTTGTATTGTTAATGGTACTGTTGATACCTTATATCGTAAAAACTATGGTTTTGCCGATAAAGAAATGACACAACCTTTAACTGCTATGGATGTACCAGCAGTTGACCGTATCCGCTTTTTACCTGGCGATACAATGGTGATTGAAACAGCTTTTGAAGTACTAGATGCAGAAGCATTAAGAAAAGCAGATAGATATTGGGCTTTATCTACATGGCACCAAGGTACTTACGCTGCTGGTCGTTTAGATGTTTCTCAAACTAAATTTTTAGGTTGGTTTCACGAGGATATAAGTGCAGGAACCGTAACAGAAATTGGAATTCCTAATGGGCATGCCAATCCACAGTACGATGATGTAAATAGAGATAATTACCATTACCCGTCTTTAATTATGAGAAATTTGGGTTCTGATGGTGTTACTACAGAGGCTACCCGATTGGATAATTATCAAAACTGTATAGGAGAACCTAATATTAATCCTAATTATCCAGCAGAGTCAGCGGCTCATTATGATCATGTAAACTCTGCTGCCGATCCAAGAGATGGTTCTATGGGTATCACCTTTTATTTTGGTGAAAAAGATTACTGTCCTAATACAGGAACTGATACGGCTCCAGGTAGTGATGACCATATCAATAATACCCATGAAGAATTTTGGAACCAATTTCCAATAGAAGATGGAGATATTATCCGCCTAAAAATGGAAGTGCCAGTATTCCATAATCCATATTACAATCCAGCGGCCACTATTTACACTACTAACTATTTAACACCTTATGGAGCTTTTTATGGACGTAAGGATGCAGAAGGTGAGTGTGGCAATAAGACTATAGGAAGCGCATGTCGTAGTAATCGTAATTTTTATGTACATGCTCCTGGACCTCCAAGTGTTAGTACAACCGTAAATGTTACGGATTGTGATATATCTGTACAACATACTTTTAGCTTGGGCAATACAGTGCCTCCTGTACAAACAGACCCTGATAATCCAGATTTGGCCATTCCTTGGTTCGAAAATGAATACCGTCCTTTTATGGCAGTAGAGTATTTGCAACCAGAGTTTCCTAGTAATTTAGTTTATGTAGGTAATGCAACTATTACAGATGCTTATGGACAATCTAGTAGCATCCCAGGACAGTATGTAGATGATAATTATGGTAACATGACCTGTATCTCTGATGGAAATGGCGGTGTTTGTTGTGGCGCAGCCGATGCTTCACAACCTATGCAATTGCGCTTTAATGATAACGACTGGTATGTAGGAGCAAGTATACCATTTAGAAATGGACCTGCTACCAATAATCTACATATCTTAGAAACAGGTGGATTCTGTGAATATGACCCATTAATCCATAAGCCTAACGATCCATTTCCAATGTTAAGCGTAGGTGGAGCAGAAGCCTGTACTTGGTCTATGGAGTACGATTTAAAAGCTTTATGTCCAGAAGAACTGGATGTAACTCAATTTAGCATTGAAGGACAGTTTGCTGATAATTACGTGCCAAACCTATTCAATACAATGTGGATTCGTTCTATATCTGAAGCTGGGTTTAATAGTTTTTCACTAAATATAGACCCTGCTGTTTACAATTACTATAGTTCAGGTTCTTATTATTGGGGAGAATGTGTACCTCACCCATTAGCAATTAATCACGTTTCTCGTTATATTATTAATGGTAATGTAACGCCTAATAACTTCGCCGATAACTCATTGAGTTTCCCACCATTAAGCCCTACTTTAGGGCAAACATTAATTGCCGATTTAGCAGGAGAAAACGAAGTAGTAGATTATATGATTTGTGCAGGGGATGTTAGCCAAGGTGCTGCAACACACGAAAACGTTTCTACTTCTATTTTTGTACCTGCAACCGTAGGACTTATTGATGTATTAGATGCTGGCGGAACACCGATTCCCGTAACTCAAATAGGTGTAAATGCAGATGGTATAACTTACCAAGTAAATATGGATGATTTAGCTCCGTCAGAATGTTATAGCATTCAAATAGTAAGCGAATTATTAGTTTGTCCTATTGGCGTAGATTTATCTACCCAAATATGTGTAGCGACTACTTCTGGTTGTATCGATCCACTAAAACAAGCTGCACTTTCTGCAGAAGTAGATGCGTGTAATACAACCGAGTCTTGCTACCAATATATTAAGGAAGAGTCAGAAATTCAAGCAGAATGGTATATTGCACCAGAGCAAATAACAGGCTTATGTGATACGATTGATTTTGCTATACGTGTAAAAAATGTAAGACCAACCGATTTAGTGAGCTTAGACCTTGAATGGTGGTTACCAACTGGCTTAGAATTTGTCCCTGGTAGTTTTTATTTCCAAGACCCAGGTGGTTTAACTACCTTTGGACCAATGACTTCTATTGGCGACCCAGTACCTAACCCACCAAACAATAGTGCCTATGGTACTGCTTTCCACTATGCCGATGATGCAGATTTTTCTGCATTGATTGATGCCGTAGGTTTAGAAGGTACAAGTCCTGCCAACAATACCGAAGATGAAAATAAATTCATTATCCACTTTAAAGTAGTAACTATCTGTGAGGTATTTGTATCAGGTACAACCATTAACTTTGAGGCGCAAGCTGCCGACCCTTGTGAACAAACCGTAACAAGCGGTTTACTATCTACTCCACCAATCATTGTAACCAATGCAAATCCTGTTGAACATGCACAATTATTAGTATACGGCGACCCAGGCGAATTGAATTGTGGCAATACGACTAATGTTAACTTTACCGCCTTAAACGTAGCAGACTTTGGCGAAACTGCCGATACCCGCATGTGTATGACGGTTCCTAATAGCGGACTAGCCTACACACCTGGCACGATTGCCTATGCAGCACCTGCTGGTTTTGATGGCAACCCTGTTGAAACAGTAAACGGTGGTGTTACAGAAATTTGTATGGATGTACCTCCAGGCGTTGGACCAGGCCAATTCTTTAGCTTTACTTTAGAATTAGGTTTATCTTCTGAAGAAGCTTGTGGTATTGGCGAAATAGGCGTTGAAATCAGCACCTATATTCCAGATCAAACGTGTGAACCATTAAGTGTAGATTGTGGCGTAAATGTACTAAATAGTGCCAACCCAATTGTAGAAGTTCAATACTTACCACCAGTTAATATAGATGAGTTTGTTATCACCTCAGCTTGTGACGATGATCCATATAATGTAACTTACGAATACACAGTAGATGTAAGTAATGTAGGACCAGCTTACAGCGGTGGTCTTAACATCGAAATTGTAAAAGATATTGACCTTAACGGACAATTGGATAGTTACGATATTCCTGTTGGTAGTGTTATCCATACCCTTAGCTTAGGTACAGGTGATGCTACAGTTATAACAGGTGCTTTAACAGTTCAAGCCGATATCGCATGTCCTGTGTTAGTACAAATAACACAAGATACCGATTGTGTATGTGATATTACTACCTTCCCTGTAACCCAAATCGCACCTACCTTCTTTGCTGATTTAGAAGAATCAACAGTACTTTGTCCAGGTGATGATTTAACAATGGAACTTTGTAGTGATGTAGATCCAAGTGCAATTACATTAGACCCTGCCGAAGGTGGTACAATTAGTACAAGTGGCTCTACTTTAACCGTTGCTTTAAACGAAGGATATGGTGTTGATAGTCCAGTAATCATCAACTTTACTGCTAATGTAGGCGAATGTGCCAGCGATTTCTCTACCGAGTTATACCAACTAGAAGAATTTGCGATTGGTCCTTATGATGATTTTGAAATCTGTGCAGACCAATGTAAAACATTAGAATTAGGAATTTCGGAAGAATTATTAGCAAATGGTACCGTACAATGGTCACCAGCACTTTACTTAGACGATCCTACTTCTGCTACTCCAGAAATTTGTAACCCACTTTCAGATATTACTTACACCATCACCTTTACTTTAGGCGAAGGCGAAAAAGCTTGTGTAACAACTGCTGAGTGGAAAGTAGACGTAAGTCAACCAAGTACTGAATTTGTATTAAACGGTGGCGAATTCTGTGAAGGCGGAAGCTACGATATGACCGCCCCAGGAGGATACGACAGTTATGCATGGTACCAAGCTATAGAAGGAAATAACATTCCTTTACAATCAGGCGCAAGCAATACCTTCTCTGTAACAGCTCCAGGCTTTTATTGGGTAGAGTACTCTGATAAAGATGATATCTGTAAACGTACTTCTAACACGGTACAAGTAGATATGAATCCTGCTCCCGAAGTAAATGATACTTCAGCTGAGTTCTGTGATTCAGAAGCAATTAGCGTAGATTTAACCAGCTACACTAGCGATATGACTACACAAGCTGGTAGCTTTGCTTGGTACGAAGATGCCGCAGCAACTATTGGCGTAACTACTCCTACAGATGTAGCAGTAGCTAATGGCGATGATTTCTTCGCCGTATTTACCAGCTTAGATGGATGTAGTGATACCGCCCAAGTAGTATTTACCGTAGATGCAGGTATTGACGCAAGTTTAGAACCAAGTGGCTTAATCGAAATTTGTTCAAACGAAGGAGATGGAACAGTATTATTAACTGCCACTGCAGGTTTTGCCAACTACGATTGGTATCGTGGAACGGTAATCGTGCAAACAGGTA
>JAHDBT010000163.1 GCA_020630215.1 Bacteroidota bacterium | reverse complement strand
AATACCTAAGGGACGGCAAAACATGGAACAAAAACTAAGTGTACAACAAGTATTAAAAGTAGGGCAACGTAAATTAGTACTTGCACCTGCTTTAGTATACCTATTTAGCTTAGTACTATTAGTGGCTATTTCTGTTTTGTTTATTCCCCTTTTTTTGGGCTGCCTAGTTGGTTTTATCCTTTCCTTTGTAGCCTCTTGGTTGTGGTGGAGCTACCATGCACCAAAATGGAAATTATGGGCTTACCAAAACACTTATGAAGAAGATTGGTTGAGTTTAAAAACACAAGCCATTGAAAAAAACTTAATTTGGCAGAGTAATAGCTTTGGCGAAAACACAGAATGGAGTAGTGCTGAAGAAAAGGCACAATTACTAGCGATAGATAAAGTTATTGATCAGCAAATCTTACATCCTACTTTAAAACCATTAAGTGAAATAGTTGAAAATCCGAATCTTCCTCCACAAAAAAGTTATTACTACAATAGAAAAAACATCATACTGCAAATATTGGGTGCTGCTATTATTTTACTAGCAGGGGTGGCCTTAATTTATGCTGGCAGTTGGTTATTGGGCTTGTTTCAGGTGGTAATGGCAGGGCTTGTTTTTTCGCAAGTAAATTTTAAAAATATAAATAACACCACGCCACAAATAATTATTAATAATAAAGGCATTACCATTGCGCAAGGTAATTTTGGTTTTAAATCGTGGAAAACACTAACCGCTATCGAACTTCTTACGCATGTAGATACGCTGCTAATTAGCGAGCAAAAAAATGGGCAATTGATTACTCATCCCTTTAAACTTAAGGAGTTAGATTTAGTAGATTATCCTACTTTTTTGCGGGAGGTGAACGTTTATAGGAAGCGGTGTTTTGAAAAAAATGCATAAAAAGTGCTATATTTACAAAAAAAACTAATATCAGTACTAAAACTAAGTAGTGGTGTTTAAATAATTTCCTAATTTATACGCAGTTATTTTGTGTTTATACAAGGCGCAAAACATGAGTGAACGATTTTTGCGTAGCAAAATAAATGCATATTAATGCATTTAAGTGTAGCGAACCGCTTGCGGCTGGGTTGGCAGCCTTAGCTACGGCGAGTATTTGCAACGCAGGATGAACGAGTGATTTTTACGCAGTAAAATAAATGCCTTTTTAGGCATTTAAACGTAGAGAACCGCTTGCGGCTGCGATGAAAAGAACAAGTAGAAATAGGAAAATATTTAATTAGCACTACTTACTATTAAAACTTACCAATCTTTATGAATAAACTAAGTTTCAATGAATGGAAAAATTCAATGTCCTTTTTAATAGATGACGAATTTGACAGTAATTTCTTAGGAAGTATTACTCCATTAACGAAGTTCATTAATCAATCTTGCAAACAGTTTATGACTGCTAATTCTCTAGCTAGCTTTTTAGATAAGAATACAGAAGAATTTGACGCACTAGTTAAATTGAAAGCATTTATTTCCGTAATTGGCTTATCAGGAGAAAGATTAAAGAGGGTAGTTTCTTTGATTAGGTATAGTTTTTTCAAAGAGGAGTTTAAAACAGAATGGAACATCAAACGAATAAGTAAAACAATAATAAACAATAGTGAATTCAAATCGTTATTAGTTGATTTTTTCATCAATGCTCGCAACTCTAAGGTTGGTAAAAAAATACCACTTTACTACATGAGAAATTTCAGACTATTAAATCCTGATTTTATAGAAGATTTATCAGACTATAATTATGTAGAACGAATATTAAATGATAACGAAATTCAAGGTAGATATTCTAATAAGGTAGGAGAACATATTGAGATAACGATAAGAAAAAAATTAAACACCTATAAAAAGAACATTAATCCAAATTTAGCTTATGATGTTCAAAAAGAATTTCCATTGCTAAATAAAAATATTGATTTTCTAATTCCTAATGTTAATGCTCTTACTATACTTATCGAATCATCGTATAATATTACAACAGGTAGCGGTCAATCTAAACGAGCCGATCAGTTAGTAAAAATGTATACAACATTAATGGAACACAATGCTAATCATAGAAAAAATAAAATCCTAATGTTAAATTACTGCGATGGATTTGGATGGCTAGGACGGCAAAATGATTTACATAGAATTTACGATGCTAGTGATTTTGTATTTAATCAACAACATCTACACATATTAGAGCATGTTTTAAACAAATACTATAATTAATTTAAGAACAAACTGTTGTTTTTAGTTTTTCCTTATGTCGTTCTTCTGTTCCATAGGCCTTTGCTAGTTGTGTTGCAACATGTTTTACTACAGGCACAGCAACAGTATTACCTAATAGATCAAAAGCTTTAGTTTCTTTAACATTTATTTCATACCACTCAGGATAACCAAATAAACGCAAACCTTCTCTAACAGTTAGTCTTCTCAAACCGTTACCGTCAGGAACCGCAAGTCGAGAAACATCTGTCGCTACAAGTGTAGGTGCAATATCTGCGGGGTCTAAGATTTTGTTAATTTCAAAGCTTAATTTTCCTGTTACAATATTATAACCTTTAGGTTTAGTCTCATCATGCGCTCTATACGTCCTAATACTATCTCCCACTTCTTCTTTTACTAGCTTTTTAGGATGTTCAAAACGTAAATACCCTTTTTCTACTAAATCATCTAACATCAACTGTAACTCTTCTAAAGAATTATACAAACTTTTATCAAAAAAGGTACTAATTTGTTCAGCTGTTAAAGCCATACCATCCATCCAGTCAATCCCAATTTCCTTAGCCCAATGTTTTTTTCTTCTTTCTTTAAAAAGTTGATTCAATAAAATTTGTTGTGATTTTGATACTTCTCCTTTTAAGGATATATCCCAACTATGAATATTATTAGCTCCTCCCCTTTTATCCTTAATAGATTTGCCCTGTAACTCTGCTATTGTATAGTGGTTTAATAATTTCTTTACAAAATCCGAATGCATTGTATCAAGCCCTACTTCCAATATATCTTTTAAAAATTTCTTTTTTGATTTACGAATTGAAATATCTACTTTACTATCTTTAGTTCCAACAATAAAAACCCTTTTCCGTGATTGAGGCAAACCAAAATCTATCGCATCTAATACTTTCCAAGATACTTTATAACCTAATTCGTTCGTCAGTTTTTCAATAATGGTAGCTAAGGTTCTACCCATCCTGTCCTTTTTATTCGCTAGGTCATGTTTAACCAATCCTTCCACATTTTCAAGTATAAAACCATATGGTTTTTTTGCGTGTAAAATTCGTTCTATTTCAAAAAACAAGGTACCTCTAGTATCTAAAAACCCTTGTCGCTTTCCACTAGCACTAAATGGCTGGCATGGAAATCCTCCTAAAAGAAAATCAAAATCTGGAATTTGTTCACGGGTTATTTCAAAAATATCACCCGCAAAAGCATGATCCTTAAAGTTTTGTTTAAGTGTTACTATAGCATGTGGCTTTATTTCAGAAGTCATTACGCATCTTGTATTAAAACCCATTTCCTTAAAAGCTTGTTCAAATCCAAGCCTAATTCCTCCTAAACCCGCAAACAAGTCAATAAACTTTATATCTTTACTTATCATTACTTTATTTTTTGATATGGTATAGTTGATTCTGCAGCCATTAACAGTTGCTCCTCAAAAACTTCTAAATCTATTTTTGAGCATCCTATTACCAGTAAGGATTGCAACAAAAAGGAAGCACTAAAAGTACCTCGACTTATCTTACTATCAATACTTGATTTTGTTTCACCAATACCAATTTCATTTAGCAAATTTGCTAATTCAGTATGAGAAATGCCCCTTTTTACCAATTCCGATCTCAATAATCGTTTTACTTTATTATTCCATACAGACATAGTAACATGATTTTTTTGTAAAAATGCTAGTTTTTTTGCAAAAATGCAAATAATTTGCTAAAAAAATTTGCTAAAAACTATTTTTCTTACAGTTATCTATCTCCCCAAAAAATAAAAAAACCTCCCCTCCTCATCTAAAAAGATAAGCAGGAAAGGTTTAAACTTTTGTATTATTTCGTATTAGTACTTCCTAGTAAAATACTATTCCGCAGCAGGAGGTGTTTCCGTTTGTGCTTCTACCGCAGGTGCCTCAACTTGTGCCTCTACCGCAGGTGCTTCAACTTGCGCTTCTACCGCAGGTGCTTCTTCTACTTTTGCAGCTTCCGTTTTAGGTGGTGCTGTATACCCTTTTTTTGTTTTTGGACGTACATTGCCAAAACTGCCACGCCAAATTTTTCCTTTTTTTGATCTTCTATCACCTCTTCCCATGTTGAGATATAATTTAAATTTAAAACAATTGATTTTTAATTAGAAATGCAAATATACAGCTTAATGTGTAATTAGAAAATTTTTCCTACTTATTTCTTTGCCAATTGCCCTTTTTGATTTAAAATATCGGTAACTATACTCAGATGCGTTTGATTTTCCGATTTTTGCTAAATGGCTTAACTGCTAATGTACGAATCAAAAAATACTAGGGTTTCGACTTTATGTCTGACAAAAAATAATTGCCTGCAAAAAAATCAACGCAACCTGTTTTGGCATTGTATAAGGTAACCGAAAAATAATACAAACCACCTTTATCATAGGTGTGTTTTACCGCAGGCTGATGCGACATAAATCCATCGCCAAAAACCCATTCTATATTGGTATATTCGCCTTTGCTACGGTCTTTAAACTCAACGGTTTTGCCTTTAATTTTGAGGTTAAACTTGGCTTCTAAATCGCAAGCCTCCGCATTTAAAATAGGAGGAAATTGATCGTAAGTAGGCGCAACGGCAGCTTTGTGTACCAACATATTATCTACGCCCTCTATTTTCACTTCTTCTTCAATAAAAACTTCGGCTTTCCCTTTTGAGTGCTTATTAGGAGCTTGTGCAAATAGGGAACTAGCACTTACTATCCAATAAAAAAGCATCGACAATAAAAAACTACGTTTCATGTTTCTGGATTATTAGGAGTGATTGATTACTATTGTTTTACGTATACTTTTACATGAGGTTGCAGTTCAAAACAAAGCTTGCACGCTTTAAGAATGACAAAAGGCGATACAGGTTTTAAAACCTATACTTCTTTACTAACTCCTAGCAGAAAAAATAACTTTCTAGGCGTTCTTTCACAAAAATTCAAGATATTTGTACTTAGTAATGGAAATAAAATGAACCATTATTGTTTATTCTTTTGTCTATTTTATATCCGCAAGCGGTTCACTCTGCTTAAATGCATCAATATGCATTTATTTTGCTACGCAAAAATCACTCGTTCATACAAAAGCCTTGCGTAGCGCTGCTATGCTGCGTTTTTGCGGCCTTGTTCTGAACAAAACAATCGCACATAATGGCCCATTTTGTTTCGCATCCATTACTTATACTTAAATTAAGGCCTAAAGCACCCCAACATGATATTGCAAAACTTTCCAAACGGCTTATTTCCCAATGTGCCCGATTCGATCAGAACTTCTATTAAAGATGTGCCAAAACAGTTTGTAGATGGCAGCGAATTAATTGCCAACAAGCTCACCAATTGGTTTAATATGGTGGTGTATATGTTGCCCAATTTTTTGCTGTCTTTATTGGTATTAATTTTCTTTTTTTTTGTTTACCGTTTTTGTGCCAAATATCTCCTAAAATTACTCAATCGGTTTTCTAAGAACCAAGCGGTAAATGCAGTAACAGCCAATTTTATAGGAGGTATTGTATTTTTAATTGGCTTATCTATTGCGCTTAATGTACTAGGATTAGACAAGGCGGTGGCCTCTATGTTAGCAGGTGCGGGACTGGTAGGTTTGGCGATTGGTTTTGCGTTTCAAGATTTAATCATTAACTTTATTTCGGGCGTGATGATTGCTTTTAAACAACCCTTTAACCTAGGCGATTTAATTGAAAGCAATGGCTATTTTGGCATTGTTCAAAAAATGACGTTTCGCTCTACAATGATAGAAAATTCGGAAGGGAAATGGGTCATTATTCCCAATAGAGCCATGCTAGAGAATCCGATTATTAACTACTCCTATACAGGTAAACGGCGTATTGAAATTAATTTAGAGGTTGGCTACGAGGAAGATTTAGAAAAAGTGAAAAAAATTACTTTAGACACGATAAAAAAAGTAAAAGCCCTTAATAAAAACAAACCTATTGATTTAATTTTCAATGAGTTTGGAGATAGCGGCATCGGCTTTACCATTCGTTTTTGGATTCAGTTTGGCCGCTCGCAAGTCGATTTTTTAAATGCAAAAAGCGAAGCCATTATGCGAATACATAAAGCCTTTCAAAAACACCACATTACCATTCCTTATCCACAAAGAGCGATACATTTTAATGCTTCTGAACACCATCCATTAGTAAATCAAAAAATAAGCTCTTAAAATAATTCGTTATATTTGTCCAACAAATAAAAAAAGCCTTTTTACCATAATATATTAAATATCTATTCGAGATGAACAAGCTTTATTCTTACTTCCTGTTTATTGTACTAACAGGATGCTTATTTTTTAGTACGCCCCAAACCTTAAAAGCCCAACTACTTACCCACGAATTGTTAGCTTCTTATACCCCTGCTGAGTTGCAAGATGTATTGGACGATTTTGGAGATGTTCCTCAAGGACTTTTAAACCTTGAATATGGTGTTGATTTATACAAGCTCACCTACAATACGCCTGATGCACAAGGCGAAACCACACTCGCTACAGGTGCAGTAGCAGTTCCACAAGGATACGATTGCCCGTTTCCATTAGCTAGTTACCAACATGGTACCGTGAGTGTAAAAACAGATGTGCCTTCCTATATGTACTACGAGGTAAACATTGGGTTAATTTTTGCCAGTACGGGTTATGTAGTTGCCATGCCCGACTACCTAGGCCTTGGCGATTCTCCTGGCTTACACCCTTACGTACACGCCGCTACTGAAGCGAGTGCTTCTATTGATATGCTGCGTTCTACCAGGCAATTATCGACCCAATTGGATTTTCCTTTAAACGACCAACTTTTTATTTTTGGTTACTCGCAAGGCGGACATGCTACGATGGCTTTGTTTAAAGAACTAGAAACCAACTATGCACAAGAGTTTACCGTAACCGCCGCCGCCCCTATGTCCGGACCGTACGATATGTCGGTTACACAAGCAGCCGTAATTTGGGAACCTTATGCTACCCCTGCATATTTACCTTATATTTTATTTGGCTACCAAGAAGCTTATGGCAATTTGTATGAAGAGGTGAGCGATGTTTTAGTAGAACCTTATGCAACTACTTTGCCTCCATTGTTTAATGGCGAATACGGACTAGGAGATGTTGCCAACTTAATGCCCGATACTGCCTTTAAAATTTTTAAACCAGACGTACTCGAAGCATATTTAAACGACGACAACCATCCTTTGAAAATCGCTTTAAGAGATAATGATTTGTACGATTGGCTGCCACAAGCTCCTATTCTAATTTTAGGCTGCGAAGGTGATGACCAAGTGGTTTTTGAAAGCGCAAACATTGCCTATGATACTTTTCTTGCCAATGGGGCAGATCCTGATAAAGTAGAAGTGGTTAATTTTGGCGGCTTCGATCACAGTGGTTGTATACCATTTTGTTTACTAGGAGGACAGGCCTTTTTTGAAAAACATAAAGATATTTCTAATGGCATGGAAATTAGTTTTGATCTGATTAGTTTTCCTTCTGGAGGAAATGCAGATGGGCTTGTTGTTGCCAATGTAACGGGCGGTAGTGGCGATTATACCTACTCCTGGAACAATGGAATGGACGAATCGACTTTAAGCAATTTGAGCAGTGGCATATACACCCTAACTGTTTACGATGCCCTAGGATGTAACACCAGTGCCGAAATCGACTTGTTTCCAGTTGGTATAAACGATTTAGCATCAACCAACAACATTCAATGCTACCCAAACCCTGCTACCAATCAAGTACGAATTGATTTACCCGCTGTTGTTAGTAACGATGCCTACAACCTAAGCATACACAACCTAGCAGGACAAACAGTACGCAGCTATAATAAGATCCAAAGTAAAACCCTAAGCATTTCGGTAGCTAGTTTAAAAGCAGGTATTTATTTGGTAAAAATTAGCAACAACAATACTAGCTACCAAACTAAATTAATGGTTTATTAAATTGTTGCATTATTTGATGGCTAAATGTTGTACTGTTTTACGGATGCAAAGCCTAAAAAATTGACAATAAAAAAGAAAAAATAGCCAATCATAAAATCTAAAACTAGCACGAACCGTTATTGATTTGCAAATAGGGTTTGTGTTAGTTTTTTTTGTTTATATTGCTTCTCTTTTTAGACATTTATAATCTGTATTAAAACCTTATAGTGCAACGTTTCTATCTATGGTGTTTTTTTTTTGAACTAACCCTACCCATAAATACCTCATAAACGCAAAAAATATGGCTCGTTCAAACATTTATGAACGCAAATACTTGTGGAAAATAGGATTAATTGTTACGGCATTAATCATTGTAATTGCTTCGGTAATTTATACTAATGTGCTTGCACGCAGCTTGCAAGAACAGGAACGGCAACGCCTACAATTATGGGCCGATGCTTATAACGAAATTAACAAAACACCTTTTAATGTAGGCGATTGTGAATTTAATTTCTTGTCGATGATTATACGGAACAACGATTATATTCCCGTAATACTAACCGACGAAACAGGAAAAGTAACGGGTAGTCGTAACCTAGCAGACGACCGCACCCCAGAAACCGATCCCCAATATTTTAACAAGCAATTAGCTAATATGAAAGGAGCCTACGACCCAATTGTGATGGTAACGCCTATTTCGCAAATTGCCACTTCTCCTCGTGCAGCAGGAGCACCCGAAGAAATTAAACAGTTAATTTATTATAACGACTCTTACACGCTTAGGCAGTTGCGTATTTACCCTTATGTACAGTTTTTTATTATTGGTATATTTTTACTTATGTCTTACTTAGCCTTTAACACAGCTCGCCGAGCCGAACAAAATAAAGTATGGCTGGGAATGGCCAAAGAAACCGCCCATCAACTAGGCACGCCTTTATCCTCGATGGTAGGATGGGTAGAATTATTAAAAGATACGGAGGACCCTGATGGCATTGCAAAAATGGCGGGTACAGAAATGGACAAAGATGTAAGCCGTTTACAATTAATTGCCGAGCGTTTTTCTAAAATTGGTTCTATTCCTAAACTGGTAGAAAGCGATATGGTAACGTCGGTACGCAATACGGTAAATTATATGAAACATCGTGCCTCCTCTAAAGTAGCGTTTGAGTTTAACAGCCCCGAAAGTATAAAAGCCAAAACCAACCCTACTTTATTTGATTGGGTAATAGAAAACCTGCTAAAAAATGCGCTGGATGCAATGGGCAATAAAGGAAAAATTATTGTGACGATGAGCCAAGAAAATGACAAGGTAATTATTGATGTATCGGATACAGGAAAAGGTATTCCAAAAGGAAAATTTAGTACTGTTTTTCAGCCTGGTTACAGCACTAAACAAAGAGGTTGGGGTTTAGGATTGTCGCTCTCTAAACGTATTGTAGAATTGAATCACAAAGGTAAAATCTATGTAAAAGAATCGTCGAAAAATGGTACTACCTTTAGGGTAATGATACCACAGGCATTAGCAGTATAAAGCACAATAGTAACTGGTCTATTTTTTGCTGTATTTTCCTTATTAAATAGCACTTTTCCTTACGTTCTACTCCCATATCTATCAATTTAATAGGCAATACAGATGCAAAAACCAACAAAGCTAGTAGATAGAAATGAGCTTTTCAAGCAATATGGTTTTAACCTATCAACAGAAGATGACTCTTTCGAAGACATGCTAAAACTTGCAACAATTGTTTGTAATACACCTATTGCTTACATCAGCATCATAGACGAAACACACCAGTATATTATTCACCAAATAGGCTTGTCTTTAAATACTATTTCCAAACAAAATTCTTTTTGCCAATACACTATACAACAAGAAAACCTGCTAATTATAGAAAATGCCCATACCGACCCTAGAACTAGTAATTTACCTTTAGTAAAAAATAATCCGAATATACAGTTTTATGCAGGCTATCCATTAAAAGACGATAAAGAGCAAGTGTTAGGATCGTTTTGTATTATGGATTATGCATCTAAGCAATTAACCAATGGCGAACAAATCGCTATAGAAATAATTAAAAAACAAATTGTTAATGCCTTACAGCTAAAGCGCAAACTATTAGAAGCCGTTCAAGTAAACAACCTTGATATTAGCCCCGAAAGTTTGGCAGCAAAAAAGGTAAATACTTTAGAACAAGAATTGATAGATATTACTAAACGGCTATCAGACCAAAATAAAGAAATACAAAAAGAACAATTAAAACTCCAGATAGCAAACTTAAAACTCGAAGAACAAAAAAAGGAACTTGCACTTATTACGGATGTACTACCTGCTTGCGTTTCTTATGTTGACACCAACTATCATTATCAACTCGCCAATTCTATTTATGAAGAATGGTTTGGTTTTACAAAAGACGAATTAAAGAATAAACCAGTAATAGAGGTTATTGGCCAAAGCAATTTTGAAGCCTCGCTCCCTATATACCAAAAAGTTTTTAATGGAGAAACGGTGCGATATAAAAAGATGTTCCAATTTCCACTAGGAGCTAAATACCTGCGTGTTACTTATATACCTGCCTACAATTACAAAAAAGAAGTGAAAGGCATTTATGTATTTGCCGAAGATTTAACCGAAGTCTATAATTATCAAAAAGAATTAGAAAAATCAAACGAACGTTTTAAAAACTTTGCCTATCATGCCGCACACGATATTAAGTCGCCTTTAAGAACCATTAAAAGCTTTGGTACTATTTTACAAAAAAGTTTAACCAACAAACTCAATAAAGACGAAACAGAAAACTTAACATTTATTATTAATGCAGCTGATAGATTGAGTAATTTAACCAACGATTTACTAAACTACGCTAAAGCACAAAACACCAAAAACGATTTTGAGAAATCGAACAAAATAGCACTCTCCGACATTATTGATATTGTTAAACAAAACTTAAAATCAACTATAACAGATAGCAATGCAATGATTAAGGTAACAGCAAACGATATTTATTTGGTAGCAGTAAAAAACGATTTAATACAATTGTTTCAAAACATTATTGGGAATAGTATTAAATACCAAAAAGAAAACAACCAGCCTATTATTAGCATTACCTCCCAACAACACGATACCCATTGCACCCTACAAATTGCAGATAATGGCATTGGCATTTCGGAAGAAAACCTCGACAAAATATTGACACCATTTACTCGCCTACATACCGCACAAGAATACAGCGGCTCAGGTATTGGACTAGCTATTTGCCAATCTATTATTGAAAAATACAAAAGCGAATTTAAAATTAATTCTACCCTCGATGTAGGTACTACCTTTACTTTTAATTTGCCAATTGCAAAATAAAAAATGGCATTTCTCTACGTATAGAAAAATGCCATTTATAAGATAGACTTGTTTTTTTGATGTTAATAGACAATGGTTAAAAATCGCCAGCAGGAAAAAAACAATTAAACAATTAAACCATCCAACAATTTAACCTCCTAACTCCACCGCCCTATTAAAAGCAGCTCTAATACCTTTTTGTATATCCTGATCTAATTCCGCTTCTTTAAAAACATCAATGGCCGCCTCTGTTGTACCGCCTTTAGACGATACTCGCTGAATCCATTCTTCGCAGGTAAGGTTGTTTTTGTTGTGCAAGTGTATGGCTCCTACAAAAGTTTGCCACACCAACAACTCCGCTTGCGATTCGTTAAAGCCTAATTTCATCGCTCCTTCAATCATGGCTTTCATAAAATAAAACACATAAGCAGGCCCGCTTCCCGAAACCGAAGTTGCGGCATCAATCATTTCTTCGTTTTCAAAATAAATAGCACGGCCGGTTGTGCTTAATAGGTTTTGTACTTCAATTAATTCTTTACGAGTCACCTCCTCCCTTGCCGTATAGGCCGTCATGCCCATGCCTACTTTTGCAGGCAAATTAGGCATAGAGCGAATAATTTTTATTACACCCAATCCTTTAGCAATAGACAGCATTTTTACCCCCGCCATAATGCTCAACACTACTTGGTCGGGGCGCATAAACGGACGTATAGCAGGATACAACTCTTCTGCATTTTGGGGTTTTACCGCCAGTACAATTAAATCTACCTTGCCAATAAAATCGCCAGGCTCGGTTACAATTGTTGCTATTTCCTGCCCTTTTAAAAACGTTACGGTTTCCTCATTTTTCTCTAAAATCACTAAATCTTTAGGACGAATAATATGGGCAGCTAAAAATCCTTGTGCAAAGGTACGCCCCATATTGCCGCCTCCTACTATTAATACTTTCATTTTATTATGATGTTTATTGGTTATTTTGATTGCGCTCTTTCAAAATTGACAAAGGTATTTTAAATCTACTTGTTATGCAACTTAAAAAGTAACTCCTCCAAATAATTGCTAATACTATGCCATTAAACTGGTTTATTTACCAACATTAAACATGCCATCCATAAATATGCATAAAAAAATATAAAATCACTCGCAAAAAAACGCTCTACACATTTGAAAGCACCTTTATGTTATACGGTATTTGAAACTGTAAGATTCTAATAATTTAGTCCGATACAAGCCTAGCGATTGTCATCAAAATCATTTACTTTTGCATCGAACCTAACACAGTTACAACAATTACAGTTATAGCTGTATCAAACTTAAAAAGAATCATGTTACAAGACATTATTAATTTAGTAAAGGATAAAGCCTCTAAACATTTTGTTGATAAAACAGAGGTGCCTAACGAAAAAGCTGAAGAAGTAGCAGAAGCTGCTGGAGAAAGTATTTTTGAAACCTTAAAAGATGCTGTTATGGAAGGCGACATCGAAGGTTTGAAAAATATTTTATCAGGTAAAAATGCCGATGGTTTGAAAGAAGAACCAAAGGTAAAAGGCATTATGGACAAGTTGAGTGAAAAAATTCAAGAGAAAACAGGCGTAACTAAAGAAGTAGCAGATACGGCTGCGGAAAGTTCTGTACCTGAATTAATGGAAGAAGTTTCGGGCAAATTTGCTTCTGAGAAAGAAGAAGATGCCGCTTTTGACATCAAGGAAATGATGGGCAAAATAGGCAGCGCAGAAGGTCGAGACGACTTACTTTCACAAGCAGACGAAATGTTCGATCAGGCTAAAGATGCTATTACAGATACCCTAGGAGATGTTGCTGGAAAGTTAGGCGGCATGTTTGGCAAAAAAAGCTAATCTCCTAATCTGTTAAACAATACAATAACAATACATTGTCTGGCGACTAAAAATGTAGAGTTCTTATATTCAACCTAGAGAAGTTAACCTATTTTGGTTTTCTTCTCTTTTTTTTATCTCCTAGCATTTACCTTACTTCTAATGCCTGCATCTGCATTTCTTCTTCGAAGAATTCAACAACTCCCCTGGCCATTTCTCTATTTATTGTTACTAATAATACTTTATTTGTATAAATGAAAGTGTAAGCTTTTTTCGTTTTTACATTTGCTTTATTTTTTATATCTCCAAGAAATCCATGCACTTCTTGCGCTTCTCTTTTAGTAGCAAAACAAAATTCGGTTATAAAAAAATGATTTTTATACTTTGGCACTTTTCCTGCTACCCCATATACTCGCTCTAACTTATAACTACACTGATTAAGCTCCCTTAGGGATGGTGAAAAAATAAAGTTACAAATTTCCGCAAACGAAGAAGGAAGTTGTTAT
>JAHDBT010000162.1 GCA_020630215.1 Bacteroidota bacterium | reverse complement strand
GTGGCGAGTACTGTGTAACCGTAGTAGATGCTACAAGCGGCTGTGAAGGAAGTGCTTGTACAACAGTAACCATTTTACCATCGCCAGATACCAGCTTTATCCCAGAAACAATAGAAAACTGTGGCGAATTTGATTTAACAACGATTTACGATGGCGCATGGACCCCTGCAACTGGCGCAGTTACAAGTGGTACCTACTGTGTAGATGTAGAAAATGAAGAAGGCTGTATTACAAATGCTTGTACAGAAGTAAGCATTACAGACGGAAATGCAATTAGCATTGACGGATTAGATGGTGCATGTTTTGGTGACAGCATTAACCTAAGTGTAATAGGAGAGGTGGAAGATGGAAGTACTTACGAATGGTCAACAGGTGAAACAACATCGGAAATTATAGTAAGCGAAGCAGGGGATTACAGCGTAACAGTAACAAGTCCAAACGGATGTGTAAGTACTGCTACTAAATCAGTAGTATTTGGGAGTGCTTTATTAATAGAAATTATGGGCGAAGATATTCCTTGTCCAGAAGGAAGCACAACTTTAACCATAGCTGGCGATTATGTAAGCTACTTATGGTCGGATGGTTCTACAGAAGCAAGCCTTACTGTTAGTGAAGGTGGTGATTACAGCGTAACCGTAACACATGAAAACGGTTGTGTAGGTACTGCAACAACAACTATTAATGTTGGTGATGCAATACAAGTAGCTATTATGGGCAATGACATTGCTTGTGGCGAAGAAAACACGACCTTAACCGTAGATGGCGATTTCTCTACCTACTTATGGTCAGATGGTTCAATGGAATCTAGTATTATAGTAACAGAGGCTGGCGATTATAGTGTAACCGTTACAGATGTGAATGGTTGTATGGCAACCGCAACAGAAACGGTTAATGTTACAACAGGTGCAGAGGTAGTTATTAATGGCCCAGACGCTGCTTGCGACGGGGCAACAGTAACACTAGAAGCAACGACAGGTTTTGATAGTTATATTTGGTCAAACGGTTCAATGGCATCTAGTATTATAGCAACAGAGGCTGGCGAGTACAGCGTAACCGCAACCGATGCAAATGGTTGTTCTGCAACAGCAACACACACCATTACTTTTGGCGAAGGCATTGAGTTAAGCATTATGGGTGATGATTGCTTAGTAGAAAGCAACGACCTAGACGCAGGCGCAGGCTATGCAACTTACAGTTGGAGTACAGGCGAAACAACACAAGTAATTACTGCAACAATAGCTGGCGAGTACAGCGTAACAGTTACAGATGAAATGGGTTGTGAAGGTACGGCAAGTATTATGGTTAATGAATCTCCAATTGTAGATGATTTAGGGGAAATGGACATATGTGCTACTTCTTTCCCATTCTCTTATACCGCACCCGAAGGTTATGAAGCATACATGTGGAATGATGACAGTAATACGGTATTTCCTACAGTGGTTATTTTTAGTGCAGGTATCTATTGTGTAACCGTTACAGATGCGAATGGATGTACCGATGAGGCTTGCCTAACGGTTAATGAACAAACAGGACCAGACTTGAGTGAAGCGGTGAGTGACATCAGTTTCTGTGAAGGTGGTATGCAAACGGTAACACTTGACCTAGAAGGTAACTATTCTTTTGAATGGATATTTGGTGGTACGGAAGTAGGAACGGATATAACAATTGATATTGTAGAGGCAGGCACTTATGAACTAGTGGTAACCGACCTAGACAATGGTTGCGTGAGTAGTACTACTTTTGAAGCAAGCATTCTCCCAACATCGATTTTAATGCTTGACTTAACTTGTAACACATTTGAGAATGGCGATAATACAGGTACAGCAAGTATGTTATTAACTACAAATGAAGGTTTTGAATTGGTGACGGAACTTACAGAAAATGGCTTAGAGGTATCCATTAATGGGGAGTGTGGTACTAGCGCAATTATTACAGATGATGCAGGCAATCCGATTAACGACATTAACGAAATACCTAATGGTACAACAGTACTAGTAATTTACGCTGATGGTAGCGCAGAAATGTATACCGTAGAAGACTGTGAATCAAGTTGTGAGCCTTCTGGCATAACACCAACTGGCGATGTAGTAGACTTTGAAGATTATATCTACGATGAAGTAAACGACCAAACTATTTTCTACTATACCCTAGAATCGGCAAGTGGACCAGCTATTAGCCACGTAACCTTCGATTGGAACCTAGACCTTTCTTGTATGGAATTTGTAGAAGCGGGCACTTTTGACGTAGATGATTTAGCAGATTTAAATGATAATGATGGCTTCCCAACAGTTGGTCCCGACCCACAAACAGAAGTAACAAGCGATGGCGTTAAATTTGATGAAGGTTTTGATGGCGGCGAAGTAAGAGGTTACTACATTATTTTAGATGGTAACTACGAACTAGGAACAACAGACGTACACATTAAAGAAGGAGCAGGTTATGAAACCGTGAGCATTTGTGGCCCAGTAAATACTTGTGAGGGATGTATACTTAATCCAGAAGCCATTAGCATTAACCCTTCTTGTGTAGGTAATGGTATAGCCGCTATCTTTGCCCCTGGACATCCTGATGATGTAGATGATATAGTGGACATTATTATTCATGATGACCTAGGTGGTTCTGGTGATTACTCTATTGAAGGTGCTGCTGTTAATCTGGAAGGTTCAACTGACTTAGTAACATTAGAAAATGATATGGAATATACAGTAGTCATTACAGATAATGTCCTAGACATTTGTTGGGAAGTAACAGGTATCGTATCATGTCCAGTTATTACCGTTGTAGATGATGAAGTAGAAACTGGTTTTGGTGAAATAGTTATAGTAGATGTAATTGATAATGACGTTTTAGCAGGGGTAGACATGTCGAAAGTGACAATAGAATTGTCTGCTGGTAATGTAACTGGGGGGAGTGCTTCCTTAGTAGAAAGTGATAATGGTTATGAAATTAGCTTTGACCCTGCTGATGATGTATTTGCTTCTTTCTGTGGTTTAGTAGAAATTCCTTACACCCTTTGTATTGAATCGCATGACCTATGTTTTGATGCGGTATTAATAGTTGATGTAGCATGTCCAGAGAACATGGACTTTAGCCTAGAACAAATTGAGGAAATTGCTGATGAAACAGGTTGTGTAGCCATGCTAAGAGTACAACAAAACAACGATCCTTTTGGTAACTACAGCTACAGCATTCCTGGTATTACAGATGCTTTAGCAGGTGCCGATGCAGAGGGTTTCGTTTCTACAGCCGTTGAACTTTATGCTGCCGCTGGTGATTATGAATTAACTTTACGCCATGACGCAACAGGCTACAAAGTTTCCAAAAATGTTACCGTAACTACTGATTGTGTAGAAGTACTAACCGAAATTAAGGTCTACCCTAATCCTACTATGGGAATGGTAAATGTAAGCATTACTAATGTACTTGCAAGCGAGTCAAAAACCAACCTCGAAGTATTTGATGTGTTTGGACGTTTAGTAATGACTAAGGACATAGAAGAGGCAGGTACTATACAACTCGATTTAAGCCAATTCAATGAAGGCTCTTATATTGTGAGAATAAATGTTTCAGATAAAGAGAGTATTATTAAGCGAGTAGTAGTAGCAAGATAAAGAGGGTAATTAGTTATACAGTAGCTACCTTAGACACTGGGTAAAGGTAGCTGCTATTTTAAGCTTGTAAACGAATAAAAACAAAAGCTTTTATAGGTGAATTGCTAAGTATTCAAAAGGCTGTCGGCGTAAATGCAGGCAGCCTTTTTTTTATTACTAAATTAAGTAGCAACCAAAACTGTTTTTGTTGTTTGTAGGACTTTTTTTTAAAAGATATTTAAGATGCTTGAATAAAGTTTAAAAAATGGTTATTTTGAGCGTATTGTTTTACCCTTTTTGAATTTTAACCTAAAAAATCAATATGAAACCAAACCATTTATCTCCACTAGCAGCACTATTTTTAGTAGCTGCAATGCTTACCTGTAGTTTTTCTTTACAAGCCAATCATAATTTGGCAAATAAATCCCAGCTAAAATATATCGAAAATAAAGGACAATGGCATCCTAATGTTTTGTATAAAAGCAGCATTACAGGGCAAGATACCTACCTCGAAAAAGATGGCTTCACCTTTATGTTTTACAATGTAGCGCAATTTTCGGCAGCTACACATGCTACTTGCAGCCATAC
This sequence comes from Bacteroidota bacterium, assembly GCA_020630215.1. GTDB lineage: Bacteria > Bacteroidota > Bacteroidia > Chitinophagales > UBA2359 > JAHDBT01. Next base: position 9,645 of record JAHDBT010000162.1, on the reverse strand, counting down.
TAAGCAGCAACATGCTAGTAATTGCACACAAACCCATATATCCGACCTCAAACAAAGCAAGGTAGATTGCCACGCCATCAACTTGAAGTTTTTAAATGCTAAAACCAACATTACACTCGAAACAGCTGATGAGTTAACCGCCAGATACAATTATTTTTACGGCAATAATCCAGATAAATGGGCAAGCGATATTTACCCAGCCAAGTCGGTTTTTTATCGCAGTTTGTATACGGGAGTCGATTTAAAAGTGTACAGCGAATCGAACCATTTTAAATACGATTTATTGGTAAATCCTGCAACCGCCAACCTAACAGATATAGCCATTGCCTATACAGGGCAAAGCGACCTTTGTACTAAAAACGGCGAATTGTTTATAACAACATCTGTTACAGAAGCCATAGAACTTAAACCCTATGTTTACCAAGAAATAAATGGACAAAAAGTAACCGTAGCTTGTAATTACCTCCTTAGCGATAATGTGTTGCGCTTCGATTTTCCTTCAGGCTTTAATCCTAATTACAAGCTAGTAATCGATCCCGTTTTATTAGCCGCTACTTATGGCAGTTCAAGCGGTACAGCTTATGGACATTCGGCTACTTATGGGCAAAATGGGGAAGTTTTTGGTGCAGGACGTTCGTTTGATAATGCTTATCCAACAACTACTGGCGCATTCCAAACCTCTTTTGAGGGGGTTACAGATATATGTATTAGTAAGTTTAATGAAGATGCAACAGACCTTCTTTATGCAACCTATTTAGGAGGTTCAGGTGAAGACTTAGTAGCCAATTTAATTACGAATAGCAACAACGAATTGGTAATGTTAGCTGGTACAAGTTCTTCAGATATGCCTATTAATGCATTATCTTTTGATAGCTCATACAATGGAGGTGAGGATCTGTTTATTGCCATTTTAAGTGAAAGTGGTAATGCCTTAGTTGGTTCAACTTACCTCGGAGGAACAGGAGAAGAAGGTTTAGGAGGTTTTGACTTTGTAACAAGTGGTTTTTATGGACCAGATGGTTTTGGTTTACGAGGGGAAATTATACTAGGCCCTGCAAACGATATATATGTTGCAAGCTATTCGAGTTCTTCAGATTTTCCAACTACTGAAGGCGTTTTCCAACCTGCTAAAAGTGGAGGTTCTGCAAGTTATGATGCTGTTATTGCCAAATTTAGCAACAATTTATCTTCCTTAGATTGGGCAACGTATTTAGGAGGCTCCTCTGCTGATATTGCATTAGGAATTAGGGTGAAAAATAATGGGGAAGTATTAGTAGTAGGAGGAACCGAAAGTTTTAATTTTCCTACTACGAGTAATGCGGTTGAACCCAATTATATTGGAGGAGATAATGATGGATTTTTATGTGCCTTGAGCAGCGATGCAAGTACTTTGTTGAATGGAACATTTACTGGTACCTCCGGGGATGATGCGAACTATTTTCTTGATTTAGACGATGTAGAACGGGTATATGTGCATGGTATTACCAATTCTGGAGGTGAGTTTCCCGTTTCGCCAAGTGCCTATAGTGAGGATAACGGTATTTTATTTGTAGCGGCTTATAATGATGATTTTTCGGACTATGATTTTACAACGGTACTTGGACCCAGTTCTAGTGGGTTTGGAAGTGTAGATTATAACCCAAGTTCTTTTGCGGTAGATTATTGGGGTAAAATGTTTATTGGTGGTTTTACTACCGAAACAGGCTTAACAACTACAGGAACAGCTTGGGCCAGTAATTACTTAGGAGGAAGTGGCGATTTTTATTTTTGTGTACTAGAAACCAATGCTGTTGATTTAATTTATGGTACTTACTTTGGCGATAGTGGTTGGGACCATGTAGATGGAGGAACTTGCCGATTTGATAAAGATGGATTTTTATACCAAGCAGTATGTACCAGTTCTTCTAGTTTTCCTACTACTGATGATGCTTATTTTGGGAATAGCAATGGATTTGATTGGGATATGGCCGTTTTTAAATTTGGTTTTGATGATTTATTTACCACCATACCAACCGCCTGCCTCGAAGCAAAAGTATACTTAGAAGGAGCATATAATACCAGTATTGGTGCCATGAATGCCACCTTATGGGAAAACGAAAACCTGCCTTTTACTCGTCCTTATTTAGATGTACCTTGGTTTTATGATGAAGATGAGGAGGTAATTATTTTTCCTGAAAATACCGTAGATTGGTTGTTGTTAGAACTACGAGATGCCAATAACGAAGATATTGTGGTGGCACAACAAGTAGGTTTGCTAAGAAGCGATGGAATAATTATGGATTTAGACGGCGACCCCCATATATGCTTTTTTGATGTGCAAGGAGAAACAGAATACTATGTAGTAGTACGACACCGTAACCACATAGACATCATGAGCAGCGTGCCAATTGAAATACCTAATGAAGACGATTTGTACGATTTTACAACAGGATACGACCCTTCAAAAGGATACCGACAAGTCAAAAAAATAACCGCAGGAACCTATGCCATGAAAGCAGGCGACCTAAACGGTAATGGCGTAATAACCTACAGCGATTTTAACAAATACATCGACCAACTCAACCAAATTACCCTATACCTAGCTTCCGATGCCAACTTAGATGGACAAGTAGGGATAGCAGATTATAATTTGCTAAGAAGTAATTTGTATGAAATAGGTATTGATGAAATTCGCTATTAGTAATGGCCCATTTTATTTTGTTTCCATTACTTAGAACATAAATGCAGCGCAAAGCGTAAAAAGTAGGCTTTTTACACTTTGCGTTACTACTCAGTAACGAGTAGAAAGTACTTTAGTATAATGTAGAAAGACGACTCGCTACGCTCGTTTTGTAAGTAATAGGTTAGCCTATACTAAAAAATTACAGGGCATATAGTAAAATCGAAGCCTTCTTTATACCTAAAGCGAAGCGTACCTGCTACTTTCGACTACTATTTAGCGAATGCTGAATAGGTGCTGTATACTAATCCACATGATCAATATCAATAATTACAAAAGCAGCATCGCCTTTATCATCTAAAGATTTAAAAACAATATTTTGTTTAGTTTGGAAATCGCTTTTTGCGGAGTTTATTAACTGGTATCCTTCTTGATTGATTGCGTAAATTGCCCGCTGTTTAAACTTCCCTACGTTTTTTTCTGAAGGGCCTTTTGCCAGTAGTTTGGTAAACTCATTTACTTGCTCAATGGGGTATTTAGTGTATAATATTAATAGTTGATCGTTGCCAGGATTATAATTTAGTTGGCAATAAACCGTTACATCTGTTCTGTTGGGTTTAATATTGGTTGGCTCGTAAATGAGATCGACCATTTGAGTATCATCTGTACCAAAAACATAAATATAGGCAGGCGCATGATTGCTTAATAAAAGATTAAGCACCGTTCCTGATGGACAACTGTTTTCAAGGTGGTGATTATTATTACTATAGGGAGGAGCAATAATATTAATCGTATCCTTTTTTCCTTCGTCTAGTATGGTAATAATTCCTGCATGGGGGTAGGGGTAAATGGCATAGGCATAAATAATCCAATTGGCTAAATCTTCGTAGCTAATCCAAGTAAAACCGCCATTGCCCCAATCGGTTCCCCAGCTATTCATTATTTGAAAAGCACCGCCATGTTTATCGTCATCATAAGCAACAATACTTACCGCATGTCCATTGGTATAAGCATTGTTTTTATAAAAATCGCTGCGTTTTTTAGCATTTGGAGGTAGCCATTGGTCGGTTTTTAGCTGGTAAAAATTGTCTGGTGCAACCATGCCTATTACTACTGCGCCTCTTAATAGCAAGGCTTTTTTTAGTTGTTTAGCTATTGTAAGTATGGCTGTTGGTTCGGCAGTAGCAGTATGTTGTAAAGCAATTAAGGGTTCGAAATCATGAATTTTATATGAGTTAGTGTTTTTACCAGTACTAGCTTGTAAATCAATATGGCAGCTATTAAGTTGGTCTTGTACTTGCTGGCATTTTACAGCGCCATTTATTTTTAAAAATTGCAATACGGCACTCATCCGCAAGCCGCTGCTACAGGTTTTATCTTTATTTAAATGAGTATATACATAAGCAGGCGAAAAAGCGTGGGCTGCAATAGTGTCGGGGTGTATCCATCCATGATACATGGCTTCTAGCATTGTACATGCGCCGTACACCGCCGCCCCTACCGAACAGGTTTCGCCTGATTGTTGATAGGGTTGTGGGTAAAATTTTTTCCACGATAATTTTGGCAACATTGCTTGGTCGTTACTAAATAAGGTTACACTTTTTGCCTGCATTTCAGCTGCAAGCTGCCCTTTTTGATAAGCGTCCAATTCCTGCTTATCAATTGTTAAGCCCATACCGTAGGGTGTTTGTGCTTGTAGTGTGCTAACTAAAAAACAAGCACAAAAAATAGCTGCAAAAACGGAGAAGTAAAGAGTGGTTTTCATGTTTGTTTTTTAATTTAAAATGCACAATCTGCCAAGTCAATTTCTAAAATTTCGGCTTCTAAAACAGGCTCGTTATTTTGATTGTAGCCGCCACAAACCAATACCCGAATTTTTGTATTATTAAGCGGAATAACAGTAGCGGTATGGTTATAACGAGGAATAGACAAGCTGCAATTTTCTAGCAACCTAAAATTATTACTAGTAGCATCTTTGTTCACTAATAGCTCTAAAGTACTAAGTACTCCATCGTTATTTCGACCGCCAATCACCAATAAATAATTATCAGACAGTAGGGTAGCAGTATGTTGTTTCCTAGGAGTGTTTAATTGGTATTTTTCGCTTAAATTGGGGTTAAATAGCTCATTTGCAGTATCAAAAACCAATACCTCTTGTAGCACCGTTGCCTCTGATGCCGTATTTTGCTGTCCACCTATAATTAAAATTTCTTTAGAAGCGGGCAGTAAAGTAGCCGTATGATGTAGCCGACCATGATCCGTAAGATTCAAATCTTGATTGGTACGAGTATCTACATGAAATATTTCGGGAGCAGGTATTTCGTGGGGGGGATTGTACTGTAAACCGCCTACAATTAGCACGGCTTCCTTGTTTTCTATACTTGTATAATGCGTGCCTGTATGAAATAAGCGATTGTATATAAGTTCAGCAGGTTCATCATTGTTATTTAGCATCCATTGGCAGTTATCAAGCGAAGGAGTATACGTTTCTAACTTTGCAGAACTACCACCGCCTATCATTACAACTTGCCCATTGTTTAGTAAACTAGCAGTATGTCCATAACGTGCTTGCTTTAAATTATCACCAACTTCTAAAGTCTGCCCAGTATAATTATAAATATTTACCAGATTAGTCGCTACGTAGTTATCAATTACAGTAATATCAGTAAAAAAAACATCGAGCGTGTTGTAAACACCACCAGCCATTAGCACCCGCGAGTTGTTAATAGCAGTTGCGGTATGTAGGGGATATTGTTTAAACAGACCGTTAAGGTTGTCATTAAAAGACTGGACAAACAGTTCGGGGTGGCTAATACTATCGCTTCCCGAAATTAAAACATGCTCACTTCCTATACGAGTTGCACGGCTAATAGAACGCCGTACAACCGTAGCAGGTTGTTTTTGATGCAGCGTACAAAACTTAAAGTCAGTACAAAGATAAGCTTCCTCATTAGGTTGACAAGCACTTAGCGTAAGCAGTAAAACGCCAATAAATAACATTATGTAGCCATTTTTAATTGTACTTGGTATTTGCAAGCCCTTATCGCTACTCATAGTACTATTTATTTGCTAGAAATTTGGAAGATAGGAAAATCATCTTCCCTACTTAGTTTTTGAATATAGGGTTTTTGTTCTTCTCGGTTATTGGTGCGTTTTACAATTTCGTTGGTACGAATTTTTGTATAATCTAAAAGCATATTTACACTTAAATAACCTTGTGCTTGAATTTGCTGCATCATCGCTTTTGTTGATTGCAGCTTATTATTTAGCGGTACATCGTTAGGAGCAAAAGTAGCGTCTATTTCTCCTGCAAAAGCTTCCGAAAGAGCTTTGGTTAAGGCACTGTGTTGCCAACTGCTGTGTTCGTAAGCTTTACTAGCCGATGCTGCAATTTTGGCTACTCGCCCATTTGGACTGATGTTTATCGCATCTATTTCGCTATCCTCTACAGCGGCAGCACTATTGCAGGCATCAAAAATAAGTAGGGCTTGGCAATCGTCCGCTTCTGTAAGGTTTTCTATTTTTTGTTCAATATATTGTCCCGAAATACTGGTGCTACTTTTGCTTAGTTCGCTGCTCGGATCATAGTCGTGCAACATTAAACGAAAATAGCGTCTATCGAGTGCATCCTTTTCGTACATCAGCAAGTCGCCATGCCCTGTAAAGTAAAAAACGATGCGGTCATTTGGACTTAAAGCCTTGGGGAGTTGATAGTCAAAAAGGTATTCGAGATTGTTTTTATTAGCCGCCTCATTAAAAAAAATGTAGGGTTCTACATTATCAAATAAACCATTTGTTTGTTGGGTAATAATTTGCTGTAATAACTGAGCATCGCTAACGGGAAAACTAAGGTCTTTAATACTAGCAGCAGAAGCACTATTAGCGTTTGGATTGCTTGAGTTATTAATTGCATAATCGCTAACGGCTACTAAAACAAGATGCATGGTTGTTTTGGGTTCGTACCGCACATTAAAAATTTGGCTGTTAGCAATATCACATTGATTAAGGGCAGCAACTTCAATTACATTATTGCCTGCTTCTAAAGGCACAACACCTCGCCACGACCAAGTATTGGGTTTATTGGTAAAGCCAATAACAGTACCCGAACTTTTAGCGGCCAAGTCTTCATTCGCATGTTCGTTGTTATTAAGTGGTGTGGTATTAAACCCTACATCGGTTTTGCCATTATTTTTATTCAAGTATTCATATGCTACCGCACCATTTACACTAAGCGTTACGGTTTGCATAGTACATGTTTCTCCAATTTCTAGCTGCACCATGGTAGAAGCTTGAGAAACAATAGGTTGTTTATTGACCCAATTTATAGGTGGTATTTCCTTACTAATTGGTTTAATTAGTAAAAAATCACTTTGATACTCTATTTTTTGGGCCAACATATTAGGAGTATAGGTTAACCACATTAATAGTCCTAAAAAGCAAGTTTTAACATAAAAATTTATTATATTATTCATGTTGTGTAAGTGTATTGAGGTTGCAGAATAAATATTTGTTTCTATCACTCATCTTCGGAATCGTCTTCACAACCGGGTAGTACAAAGCGTCTGTTTTCAAATTTTTGCTTTTGTTTTTTACTATGTTTATGTACATACTTGGTATTAAGGCTAATGCTAACAGCTAATAAGCCAGTTGCAGCAAGTGCAACAATACCAGCTCTTTTATGTGCACAATAAGTTTTATCGGTATTATTTTGCGGATTTTTACAATAGTCTTTCCAACGATTGTATTTCGACAATTCGCTACTATTATTAACTGCTTGTAAATCAACATAAGCGGTAGCAGCACTTACACTTGCAGTTAGGGCAAGCGCACCAATTCCTATCCCTACCCAGCGGTTTTGTTTTTTTTGTTTATTACAATTTTTGGTATTCAGGTTAATACAATCTACTTTATTTCTAGCGTAATTTGGACGAAAAACAGCGATTCTTGTATTTTTACCTACATCAACCAGTTCTGCCTCAATTACCCTAAGCGAAAAACTGGCTTGCACTTCTTTCAAATCATGCTCATCATCCTTTAGCATATTCCAGCGCATAACTTTAGTACCAGCATTCGCAATCATTCGTCCGCCTTCGCCACAAACAGTTAGTACATTAATTTTTCTAGTGCTGTTTTTTTGCTTAATTTTAGGTTTAGACACATATATATGTTTCCCATGTAGGCTGTCAGGTATTTCGTAGGAAAGGCACAAATATTTACCTTCCTGCGATATGGTAGCAGAGAGCGTTACACTATCGTTTGGGGTGTTAAAAGCTATTGCTATAACAGTACTTAGTAATAGTAGGGTGCTTAGTAACAATGTTTTATACCATAATTGAAGTTGTGTTAACATGGCTGGTTGAGGAAATTATAGGTGAAATTGTTTTTTTTATGGGGATGGGGTTTATGGTAAGTTAACAAATATAGGTAAATTTAGGGCAAATACTATGGAAAAAAAAACTTTTACAACTATTTAGTCAAGCTTGGTTACCTTTTCCATCCTCAATGTATTATACTAGTAGGCAAGGTTTTTTTATATAAAATTGCTAGGCCATTACTAGTAAATATCTGCTCAAATCTTCAATGAATAAATACTATGAGAACTATTTGTACTGCTATCTATTTTATAGGTTTATTGTTTGCTGCGCTTGGCCTACAAGTATCAATGCAAGCACAAGCTGTTAATACAACCGACTCCCTCGCTTTGGTTGATTTTTATAATGCTACTGGTGGAGCTAATTGGACGGATAATACGGGGTGGTTGACGGGGCCTGTTTCGGGGTGGTATGGGGTTTTTTTGGATGTTGGTGGGACTAGGGTGGAAAGAATTAATTTTGGACCTAATAATCTTATAGGAACCTTGCCAGATTTTAATTTGTCTAATTTAAAATCCTTGTGGATAGTTGGTAATCCATTAAGTGGGGGACTGCCTAGTTTTACTAATGTAATTGACTTAGAGATTCTATATTTAAGCGGCAATCAACTTAGTGGTACAATACCTAATTTTAGTTTTCCTAGTTTATGGTTATTCCAGGCTGACAATAATTTATTTACTGGTAGTATTCCTGATTTTAATTTACCAAATTTAGAGCAATTAATACTTTACGATAATCAATTAAGTGGTACAATACCTAACTTTAGTAGCCTTTCTAACTTACAGTGGCTAGGCTTGCATAATAACCAATTAAATGGTTCAATACCTAGTTTTACTAATTTACCTAATGCAACTATCATAGAACTATTTAATAATAAACTAAGTGGTACTGTACCAGATTTTAATCCTTTAACTAGTATAACATCTTTTAGCCTAAACTCAAATAAATTGACCTTTGATGGACTAGAACAAAATGTAAACTACTATAATAGTAATCCCTCGTTCAATAATTTTGGATATAGTCCGCAAGACACCATTCCAACTCACCAATCTTCAAGCACTTTATACGTAGAAGCAGGCGGCACTATAGCCAATAACACTTACAATTGGTACGAACAAGCAAGTGGCAATATACTAGTGTATACTGCCGTAGGCGATAGTACTTTTATTCCTACAGTATCGGGTATTTATTACTGTAGAGTGAGCAATAGTGTGGTTACAACAAGTAGCCCTGGATCAAATCTAGTACTTACCAGCGAACCCCTTGCTTTTATAGGACCAGACTGTTTCAGTTCAACCGACCTCGGCACTCTTTTTTCAAGTACTTATGGCCCTTTCTATAACCTAACCGATACAGCCGACCCTCTTGACCCAACTCCCCCAAGCTGTTTCTCAGATGCCACCTTCGACAACAGCACTTGGTTTACCTTCACAGGCGATGGCAACAACTACAGTTTTACCGTAGCCCCCTGTGGCAGCAGCATTCCTTTAACAGACATACAAATTGCCATTTACGAAGCCCCTACTTGTAACGATGTTGGACTAACGTCTCCTATTGCTTGCGCCGAATATGAAGCTACCGACCCTATTGATTTAAATGTACTAACCAACAACA
>JAHDBT010000161.1:8374-13836 GCA_020630215.1 Bacteroidota bacterium | reverse complement strand
TTTTGAATTGCTGCCTGCCACTATTCCTAGCAACACAAATGCCGCAATGGAAGCTTGGGCGCAAGTAAATGTACTAGCAGCTCACCCCGAACAAAATATTATTTATGCAGGCATTGGCAATGGTTTAAGGCTTAGTGAAGATGGCGGAAATACTTGGACTAACCCATTACCAACAAGTATTACCCACAAGTGTTGGGACATTGCAGTTGGCACAAATGGAACCGTACATGCGGTAGTAGGAAGCACTTATTTTAGAGCCAATGATGGACTTAACTTTGAAGCAACAGCCAATAACAGCACCGACCTAGATAGTTTCCCCCCTAGTGATGGACGTATAGCTATTGCAGTAGCTCCTAGCAATCCTGATTATATTTATGCAGTAGCAGTCAAAGCTTCGGGGTGTTTAGATTGGGTCGCTCAATCAACTAATGGAGGTGATAGTTGGATAATTATTGGTTATGGCGATAGCGATTATTTGAACCCTTTAAGCAACAGTGTTCATTGTCAAGGTAATTACGATTTAGCCCTAACGGTTAATCCGTTAGATGAAGAACAAATTTATTTAGGAGGGGTAAGTTTATGGACTTGGACGACTGATGGAAACTGGACTACATTGGACAACATCTATAACTACCCAGAAAATTTATATTATTTACATGCCGACAAACATCACCTACAATTTGCTCCTAATGATGCGACTACGTTTTATGTACTAACCGATGGAGGCATTTACAAAAGCAACAATATACAAAGCAACACCCCTACTTTCGCCCCTATTAATCAGGGATTAAATATTACCCAATTTTACTCGGTAGCTGCTGGCTTAAATGGTGCAGTTGCAGGCGGCACACAAGATAATGGTACTTTGTTAATTGATTTTGAAAGCAGTGTACTTTACAATGGCGGTCAACTAAGTGGCGGCGATGGTGGCTATTGCGAAATAGCTGATATAAATCCGCTTGCCCTATTTATCGCAAAGCCAAATGGCAAACTACTCCGTTCGGCTAATGGAGGTTTGGACTTTGGTGGCTATTTAGATGAACAGATAGATTGTCTTCCTAAAAACAATGACGGGAGCTGTTCATCAGATGGATATATAGACGGTGGAGCTGAATTTGTTACCCCTTTTTTACTATGGGAAAACCTACCTTTGTATTTAGATTCGGGCATTGTAAAAACGAAGTTAATAACAGGCAGTGCTAGCAATAATGGTGTAAGTCCTAATGTTTGGCTAACCGAGCAAGCCTTAAATTTTAACATCCTACCTCGATGGTATAATATTGGTCGTTTTATGGAACATGATACGCATACCCTTGTTAGACAATGCCCGTCCTACGGTTAAACTCTGCAATAATTTTAATAGATTTTGGGAAGTACATCGCACAGACATTGATAATTTTATAGCGGCTTTTAATACTAATAACGGAAGTATTCCCCTAGCAGCAATACCCAATGCAATTTTACAATGGCCAGGAAAAAACAATCCTCATTTTAATGACTTTCAATTACCCGCAAATCAATCCCTTGCTCCTTTTTGGGATAACAATGAGGATGGTAATTACAATCCTTTAGATGGCGATTATCCTGTTATTGAAGCAAGCTCGCCTTGCAGCATTGCCGACCAAATGATATGGTGGGTTTTTAATGATTCGCCAAAAATTTTCATGAAGATTGGTGTACGTCCATTGATATAGATTCAATACAAGTTATAGAAGAGCCAATTACAGAAGAACCAATACCAACAATTCCCTTACTAGCAATACATCCTAATCCTGCTAGTGATGATCTCCACATTTATTCTACTTTATTAATGGAAGAGAATGCAATTATTGGCATTTATACTATCAAAGGACAATTAGTTTTTGAACATTTACTAGTAGACGAAGTATCGTCATTACCATTAAATATTGAACATTTCTCTACGGGCTATTATTTTGTAAAAGTACAGGCGAATGGGATGGTCGAAACTAGGAAGGTGTTGGTTGTACGGTGAGGAAGGTAGTTTCCCAATTTTTAACCCCGTTAGGGGTATCCTGTTTCTAGAAAATTAGATTTCCCAGGATGTAGATATAGGCGTGGCAGTTTAGATGTAGTAGTTTAGACGTAGCAGTGCCACGTCTCTATGACATGGTAATTTATTTAATTAAAAAAATGATCCTGCGTTCCTTTTTGGCAAAAAAAAAGGAACGCCTGTTCCAGCCTCACGGCTGGAGCATAACGGGCCTAAAGCCTCCCGGCTTAATACAAAAACTTTGAAACTTTAGAGAAATATATCATCACACACAATTAAAAATAGGCTTAAATCTCTACTTCTATAAAAGAGTATAAAAATTTGATTATCAATTATTTATTCAAAAATAAAACAAGAAACGACTCACACTATTTAGGCGCAAGCCAGGAGGCTTGAAACCCGTTTGGCTCAAGCGGAGACGCTTGACCCTGCTGCCCATCCCGTTCCAGCTTCCTAGCTCTAACGAAATGAACTTCAAGCCTATAGTCCGATTTTATTTTTTTTAAAACTTAGATAAACATATCATTTATTTCAAGAAACCTCTCCTATAAAACCGCCCCCCACAAAACCTCCACCGGATGCAAAGCCTTCCGCTTCGTGCCATCCCAAATTTGATGGCGGCAACTTGTACCAGGTGCAGCTATAATCGTATCACCTTGCGCTTTTTTTACGGCAGGGAATAATACCAAACCGCCAATTTGCATACTAATATCGTAATGTTCTGCCTCGTAACCAAACGAACCTGCCATACCACAACAGCCAGACGGAATGACCTCTACGCCGTAATTTTTGGGTAAGGATAACAAGCTTACACTTGCATGTATAGACGATAAGGCTTTTTGGTGGCAATGCCCATGTAGTAAAATTTGTTGGGGTTTGTCAGTAAAAGCATCAGCGGTGATGTTGCCTTTTTCTATTTCTTGGGCGATGAACTCGTCTATTAATAAGGCGTTTTTTCCTAGGGCTTTGGCGGCACTTCTGTTTTCCTCGGCTACTAATTTAGGGTATTCGTCTCTAAAGCCTAAAATGGCAGAGGGTTCTATGCCGATTAAGGGGGTTTGTTCGGTGATGAGGTCTTTAAATAAATCCACATTTTGTTGGGCTAAGGCTTGGGCTTCTGGCACTAATCCTTTGGAAAGGTAGGTGCGGCCGCTGTCTACGTTATCGAGCATTTTTACGCCGTAACCTAGTTTGGTGAGTAGCTCAATGGCTTTGATGCCTATTTCGGTGTCGGTGAGGTTGGTAAACTCGTCGTTGAAAAAATAGACTAGGCCTTTTTTAGTGCGTTTATCTAATGCAGGGGCTTTGGCTTCCCACTTTTTGTACCATTTTTTGAGGGTGGTTTTGTACAAAGGAGGAATGGAACGTTTTGGGGCAATTCCTAGTGTTTTTTTCATTAATCCGCTAGTGAGCGAGTTTTTGAAAAAGAAGTTGCTCATGCCAGGAACGATTGCGCCCATGCTGTTGAGTTTTCCAAAATTGGCAAATACTTTGGCTCTAAATGGGATGCCTTTTTCTTGGTAATACTGATGTAGAAATTCGGCTTTTAGTGTACTCATATCCACATTCGAGGGGCATTCGGAAGTGCAGCCTTTGCAGGATAAACACAAGTCCATTACTTCATAAATTTCCTCGTGGGCAAAGGGGTTGTCTTGGTTGGAGCGAGTTAAAAACTCCCTTAAAGTATTAGCTCGGGCACGAGTTGTATCTTTCTCATTTCTAGTGGCCATATAACTCGGACACATCGTTCCTCCAGCTAGTACGCTCTTCCTACAATCGCCCGAACCGTTGCAGCGTTCTACGGCTTGTAAAATGCCTTTTTCTTCCTCAAATTTAAAAACGGTTTCAAACGATTTTGTTCCTTCTCCTGGCTCGTAGCGTAAGGAACTGTTCATGGCAGGCGCATCTACAATTTTTCCTGGATTAAAAATATTGTCTACATCCCAAGCAGCTTTTAAGCGTTTTAATAAAGCGTAGTTTTCATCGCCAATCATCAGCGGAATAAACTCTGCTCGCACTCGTCCGTCACCATGTTCACCACTTAGCGAGCCATCGTATTTTTTTACTAGTTTGGCAGTATCTTCACTAATATCGTGAAACAGTTGCACATCTTTGGGGTCTTTTAAATTAAGGATGGGGCGTAGGTGCAACTCCCCTGCCCCAGCATGTGCGTAGTAAATGCTGCGTTGTTTGTAATGCGCCATTATTTCGGCAAACTCTTTTATGTAATCGGCTTGCTCGTCAATGCTTACGGCGGTATCTTCTATGCAAGCAACAGGCTTGGCATCGCCTGGAATATTGAAGAGTAAACCCATGCCTGCTTTGCGTAAATCCCACACTTTTTTTACATCTGGCGGAAATACCATTGGGAAATCGTAGCCTCTATTTTCCTTTTGTAAACTTTCTTTTAGCCTAGCGGCAGATGCTTTTACGGCATCCCAATCATCGCCACCAATTTCTATAAAAAGCATCGCTTCTGGGTCGCCATGAATAAAAAAGCGGTTTTTGCTGTGTTCGATATGGTATTTGGTGCAATCCATAATGGCTTTGTCCATTAGCTCAACGGCTAGGGGTTGTGGCTGGTGTTGCATAATGAGTGGCACAGCACGTAAGGAAGCATCAATGGATTTAAAATGTACACACATTAGGGCGGTATGTGTAGGCGGAAGCGGGTCGAGATTAAGGGTGATTTCGGTGGTTAATGCTAGGGTTCCTTCGGAGCCTGCTAGGAGTTGGCAGAAATTAAAATCGGGACCGCCGCTAGTAAATACATTGCTTTTTAGGAGTTCGTCAACAGCATAACCCGTATTGCGGCGGTGGATGCTTGGCTTAGGAAATTGCTCCCGTATTTCTCGTTGTTTTTCGGGGTGATTGAGTTCTTGACTGATGTGGCGGTAAAGCTGACTCTCTAAACTACTGCCAATACTTTTTTGTCGGAACTCGCTCTTATTCAGCGTTTTAAAGGCAACTTCTGAACCATCACTTAAAATGGTTTTCATAGCAAGTGTATGGTCACGAGTAGTGCCGTAAACAATGGAATAAGAACCGCAAGAGTTGTTGCCTACCATGCCGCCAATCATAGCACGGTTAGCGGTAGAGGTGTTGGGTCCAAAAAATAAGCCGTGTGGTTTTAGGTAATGATTCAGTTCGTCTCGCACTACGCCAGGCTGTACTCGCACCCATTTTTCTTCGGTGTTGAGTTCTAGGATTTGGTTAAAATGTTTTGATACATCTACCACAATTCCATTGCCTACACATTGCCCTGCGAGGGAGGTGCCTGCGGTACGAGGAATGAGGGAGGTTTTGTGATGCCGTGCAAAAGCAATCAGTATTTTTAGGTCCCGATTATCTTTAGGATAAGCAACTGCCAATGGCAATTCTCGGTATACGGAGGCATCTGTTGCGTATAGGGTACGCATCAGGTCGTCGTAGTGTAGTGTGCCGTTTAGTT
>JAHDBT010000161.1:0-8274 GCA_020630215.1 Bacteroidota bacterium | reverse complement strand
CCCAAAAGCACCTCAACCTTCGCTATCAGCCATCGTTTTTCCATCAGGTCTTTGGTGCCTTTAATTTGGGCAGCTAGTTCTTTTAGGGCTTTTTTATCGTAGGGATTTACGTGAATTAGTTTTTTGCTATAGCGAATTAAATTCATGTAATTGTTTTTATGATAACCTAGTATTTTTTTACGTCGTAGGTAAATTTTAAAACTATCGAGTAAAGAGTTTAGCACTTCCTCCTCTTCTAGCTCATAATAAGTTTTTAACAGCATGGTTTTAGCACTCATATTAAGGTACAAATCGTCAATTTCCGATTGGTGTAGGAGTTCTATTACTTTTCCGTATTTGCCTTGTTCGAAATATAGGCGGGCCAAGTTAAATAAAAAAGTACCCGATTGTTCTTTATCTGGCAAATAGTCTTTGTAATGGTTAATAAAAGTTTCGGTCCATTCGTATTCTTTTAGGCGTAGGCTGATGGTAATAATGTTTTTGTAGGTCCATGGAAATAACTGATTATCTTTTAGGAGTAGCTTAGTAGCGAGTCCTGTTTTGTAAAGGTCAAATAACTCGTGCATGTATTTGGCTTCTCCTTGGTTTAGCTTACGAATACAATAGCCCCTTGCAACAGTATGTAAACCTCTAATATCTTTTTTGGTTAAAACTTCATACTGCGTTTTAATTAGTTTTTTTAATTGGTAAAAACTTGTTTCCCCATTCTTATCCATCAAAATATTAAGGGCATGATAGTAAAATTGAATTGCTGGAACATCGACATATTTATCGGTTTCTAGCTGCTGTAGCAAGTCATCTAGCATATTCATTTTATACTCAAACTTAAACAAATTTTTGTAGCTGTAAATATTGCAACACTGCCTTAATTTCTGCACAATATAAAAAACATCAAAGTTATCGGCTACGTTTTGGAGGTTTGGTTCGTTTTTACGGTTAGGGAGTTCACTCAAGTACTTACTTTTTGTTTCCTCAATCCTAAACTGATTGTAGTAAAAGGTATGATCTCGTTCTGTTTGGGCATTCTGTAAGCGTTCTGCCCATCTTAAAGAACTGTTAAAATGTTTTTCTAGGTTTCTAATTAAATAAATTTCACTGAGTTTAATTTTTTGCTCAATTTCATTTTGCTTAAAATCTTTATACAATAAATAGTCTTCTACTACCTTCATTAAACCCGACATTAACCGACGCATTTTAGCATCGTTGTATTTTGTTTGCGGATATGCTTTTTTAAATGCCAATTCCTTAGCTATTTTTTGCTCATCCCATCCTTTTGCATGTGCCTGTGAGACAATGAATTGAAATAGGGAACTTACCTCTTTACTTTTATTAAAAAGAGGGCAATTAACATATAAATCCAATTGTTTCCAATCTTGTATGCTTAGTGTTTTTAACAAATCTACTAGTTTGCTATCATGCATTGTATTTATTTTTATAGCTATTAAAATATAGACTGCTTCCCGTGGCTATTTATATTGAACAAAAAGAATGCTTTATACTGGCACAAATATAGAAAATAAAACCAAACAAAACTAACAAAGCACAACGGCAAAGGATGCATCAAAAAAGGCACTAAACTCTAATAATCAAGCATTTATAACTAATTAGCTATATAAAAAAACACGGCAAATGCTAAAAAATGTTCTTTTTTGCCTGAAATAATTCTATGATATTCGTGTTAATAATTCACATTAGAACAATTGCAGTCAAATTGTTCTTACTGAATTGAACTAATTACAAATGATAAAAACTTTTTCAACATATCACTATTTAGTAGTCATTTTTGTGCTAGTATTACTAGTATTTGCCACTCCTTTAGTTCAAGCACAAGCTTGGGAACGCAGCTATAACTATGCTGATATACAAGACATTGTGCAAACAGCTGATGGACGCTTTGTAGTAGCAGGTAATACCCTAACAGATATTTATGGCGAAACAAGTGTTTATTTAATGAAGGTAGATGAATTGGGGGAAGCCCGTTGGAGTACAACCTTCAATGAATCGGGATTGGGCAATAATACCAAAGCCATGATAGCAACCTCCGACAATGGTTTTGCATTAGCAGGTTCTAATGATGGAAATGTTTACATTATTAAAGCCGATGCCAATGGAAATGAACTGTGGACCAGTCATTATAGTATTGGCGAAAAGCCCGTTGTGTGGTCTATTGTACAAAACCAAGACCAAACTTTTACCCTAGCAGGTTACTTTGAAAACGAGCTGGGAAGTATTCATATTTTTTTAGCGAAAGTTACTAATGAAGCATTAATTTGGCGTAAAGATTTTTCTGGAGGCAACGATACTTTTAATGATGCTTTTAGAGTGGTGATAACCGATGATGACGGCTATTTTATTATTGGAAACTCCTTTAACCAAGCCTTATGCATTAAAACAAATGCCGCTGGTATTGAAGAATGGCGATACACCAATGAACTAGAAACTACTTACGAAGGCAACACAACACCCGACGGAAATGTAGTAATTGCTGGCCATGCTTCTGTAGATGATTTTGCACAGCCTTTTGTTAAAAAGTTAGCCATTGAAGATGGAACGGTTGTTTGGGAACAAACTTATCCTAGCCTTAACAACGCCTACGATATATACGAAATTTTTAGTACTGCCGATGGTGGTTTGGCAATGGTAACGACTAATCCGTTTGATGCTTTTGGACAAGTTATTCTTGCACAAATGGAAGCAGATGGCACCCTGATACAGTATAATAATTATGGAAAAAATACTATCTTGAGCCAAGCTTATGGTGGCATTGAAATAAGAAATGGCGGTGGCTTTATGCTAGGAGGATGGATAGTGCCGGAGCAATTTAGCAATAGTTTTTTGGTAAAAACGAATGGCAATGGCGGCGTACTAACTCAATATTTACAAGGCAATGCGTACCACGATATTAATAATAATTGTGCTTATGATTTAACTACTGATGCGAGCCTAACAAACTGGGTAGTAGAAATTATTAACAATGATGAAACTGGCGAAACCTTATTTACCAATACCAATGCCGAGGGTTATTTTATTGCCGCTTTAGATACGGGTAGTTACACCGTAAATTTAATTCCCGACAATCATTTGTTTGATTTTACTTGTATTAGCAGCAGCCAAAATGTAAACATTAGCGAAGCTTATGATACAACTAGCATTCATTTTCCTGCACAATCGGCAGCTAACACTTGCCCTTTTATGTTGGTAGATGTATCTACTCCTTTATTGCGAAAGTGCTTTACTGCCAATTATGTAGTAAAATATTGCAATACGGGTACTGCACTAGCCGAAAATGCATTTATAGAACTAACATTTGACCCTTATTTAGTGGTAAACAATAGCAGCTTATTATGGTCGTTTCAAGATGGCGATGTATATACTTTTGAATTAGGAGATGTACTTAGCAATCAATGTGGCGAATTTGTAGTTAATGTAAGTCTTAACTGCGATGACCCTGTAATCAATCAAACACATTGTGTAAGTGCCTTAATTTACCCACAAGAATTTTGCGAACCGCTTAATCCTTCGTGGGATGGTTCAAGTATTTCCGTAAAAGCAATTTGCCAAAATGATAAAGTAGAGTTTTCGGTTACTAATGATGGTATTTCTCCTTCGATAAGTGCTTCTATCCTCGAAATTTATGAAGATGATTTATTACGAGTGGCAGGAGACATTAATTTAGATACCAATCAAGATAGCCTATTTACTATAGATGCTGGGGGTAAAACAATTCGGATGGTTGTAGAACAATCGGAAGGGCATCCTGGGAAAAGTTATCCAAGAGCTGTTTTTGAAGGTTGTGGAGAAAACGAAGCGGGAGATATTAGTACTGGCTTTGTATCTACCGTTTTTGAAGACGACCTAGACCATTTCAAGTCCATTAGCTGCCAACAAAATGTAAGTTTAGGCAATTTACAATTACTCAATGCCTCTCCTAGTGGCGTTTACGAAGCGCACTATATTAATGCAACTGATGAACTAGAATATCACATTCATTTTCAAAATACCCTAGCAGACACTGCACACTATATTGTAGTACGTGATACTATAGCTCCCGAACTAGCAATTACCAGCTTACAGCTAGGTGCTGTTAGCCATCCACATACATTTAATATTAGACCCGGCAATGTTTTAGAATGGGTGTTTGATTCGATAGCCATTCCTCCTAATACCATTAACGAACTGCAAAGCCATGGTTTTATTAAATATAAAATTGGCCAACAAGCAGATAATGATACCACCTCGTATATTCAAAATACAGCTTGGATATATGTTAATTACGAAGCTCCTACTAGCACCAATACAACTTGGCATACGGTAGGGCAAAATTACTTTCTTATTAACTTTGTAGATGACAAGAATACCAAAAACCAGGATGTACGATTTACCATAAATCCAAATCCATTTACCAATTACACTACTATTGAACTAAAAGGAAAGCCCTACCAAAATTTAAGTTTTGAAATTTACGACCTAACAGGACGTAGCGTTAAAACCATTACGTTAGGTAGGCAAACTACATTTGAGCTTAACTCAAAAATACTAAATACTGGAATTTACATTTACAGACTTAACGATGGAACAAGCCAATTAGCTACTGGAAAAATAATAGTACAGTAATAACATAATTGGCTAAGTACATTGATATAAGTAACCGATTTTATTTAACTAACCAAGGCAGAACCATGAAAACCCTTGCTCCTTTTCTTCAGTAGCTATAATTTATAGCTTGCATAAAAGGAACTAACTGCCTATAAATTGATTTACCGTGAATTATATTGCTTCTAACATTAAATTTTTGAGAACAGTTGCTGGCCTTAGCCAAAGCGACTTAGCAGAACAGTTAGGACTAAACAGAGGAAATATTACTTCTTACGAAAGAGATGTTGCAAAACCAAGCATTGATACCTTACCGAAAATTGCTGGCTTTTTTCATGTTTCTTTAAGCGATTTTATCCAATTAGATTTGTCACAGTCAATGTCGCGTTCTCAAATTGAGCATTTATATGCCAATGAAACAACAAAACATACTGCCGTTAAAGATAAAGCCCACCCTGTTTTACCCCGTAGCGAAGGCTATCATTCTACTCAAAATAAACGCACTAATGCAGGTACTGAAATACCAAAAAAACTTCAAAACCTATTAGCCGATTTAAATAATATTAATTCTGGCATTAATGCCAATTTTTATACTGATGTTAATAGAATTGCAAATAGTTTGGAAACCATTGCAACTAGTTTAAATACACTAGTACAAGTTAATAAACAGCAATTAAAACAAAAAGGGAATGGACATAGTACTACCATGCACACTTTTATGTAAAAAGACGTTTCCCATTTTATTTAGTAAGGGTTAAAAAATAAATTGTATTGCTTATTTTTTAACCCCTGCTTAAACAAGCAAACTAGCAATTATTAGTGACTCAAAACCTAAGTTTTGAGCCACTAGTTTGCTTGTTTCTAAATTTTTTGATGTATAAAAATAAGCTCCTGTATAAATTGATAGCATATTTCAATAAAAACCAAATCCCTAATTACTAAGTACATTAAACTCCTGTTTAAAAAGAACTAATTAGTTGTAAGCATTAAAGCAAGCAATTAATAGTAGTACCATTGGAAAAGGATGGAATGGTACTTCCCTAAAATAAAACTTAACAATAACCAAACACCTTTTAATAAAGGTATTATAAACCTTGTTAAGTAGGCATAAAGGACTAAACAAACAAAAAAAAATTTTATAACAAAAAGATGTAATTAATTATCTACTCGCCCTATTTGTATTCGATAATCGATTATATTCTAATAAACACGAGTGTTATGATGAGTGTATCAGCTAATTTCGATCAGTTAGACAATTTTAATTTAATGGATTTTTTCGATCCCGAAAAAATGAGCATTAGCAATTTAGGACACTATATTGAAAGCAAAAAATTTCAACGTGGTGAATTTTTATACCATCCTGAAGATAAAGCAGAATACCTTTTTCTTGTAAAAAAGGGGCGGGTAAAAATTAGTGTATTTTCTGCGGAGGGCAAAAAAATCATTAAATCTATTTTACAAGCCGATGAGATTTTTGGAGAGTTGGCTTTAGTAGGCGAGTTAAACCGTCGTGAGTTTGTGCAAGCAATGGAAGCCATAGAAGTTTATGTAATTCCTTTGCATGTAGCTAAAACTTTAATGCAGCAGCACCAAAACTTTAGCCATCAAATTACCCAATTAATTGGCAAAAACTTACTACGCATACAGCGTCGTTTAGAAAGTTTGGTTTTTAAAGATGCCCGTTCGCGTATTATCCAGTTTTTAACCGACCTAGCCAACGAAAAAGGGCGCAGAGTAGGTTACGAAACCCTAGTACCAAAGTTTTTTACCCACCAAGAAATTGCCAATCTTACCGATACTTCTAGGCAAACGGTTACCACTATTTTAAATGAGTTACGAGGCAATAACCTTATTTATTTTGATCGCAAACGTCTATTAGTACGCAACTTAGAACAGCTTTCGGAAATGATAGCCTAACCTAAGCGGTCTATATATAAGCTCCTATTTTTAATGGTAACAGGATTAAAGCAGTACTATACTGTTAAAATCTTGTTACCATTTTTTTTTAATTTCAAAAAATAACAAACGGCAATGTAGAAAAAAGCCTCTTTTTAGCTCAATTATCACAGTATCCTCCTATTATTGTATGCAAGCTACTAATTGATATTTTTTTACGTTAAAACAATTCAGCCTTTTGTTAAATAGAAAAAATACTAGCACAAGGCATTTAAGCCTTAGATCCTTAGAAATCAATGGCAAAACGCAATTTAATAAGTGCTATTTTTGCATCACGAGAAAAAATTCACGAATTAGACCTGGCATTATTATGCATATATCCCAAATAATTTTTATTTTACTAGTTTATATCCTGCTAACAATGGCTGCTTGCACTAATGCAGGCAACGATTTTGGCGCACATTTTAAGTTAGGCAACATGCACTCCAAAAGTGCTTCGGAAGAATTGCTACAAAAATTTCCTAATAATTTTGAATTATATTACTTTAAAGGTATTCAAAAAATCAACGAAAAAAACATAGAAGGTGCCATTTTAGATTTTGAGCGAGCAAGAACTTTACTCAAAGGCACCCAACAGCAAATTATAAAAAAACAACCTGCAGATGAGCAAAGAGATTTGAATCCATTTTTTGAAACTTATGAGTATTACATTTGGCTAACAGAAATACAAGTATGGCAAACACAGGGGAGGCATCAGAAGGTATTAAACGAATTTAAATTTAACACCGAGTTAATGAAAAACAAGCGGGCAGGTTATTATTACCTCGCTCAAAGCCATTTATCGCTTAACAATGTAGATGCAGCCTGTAAAGCCCTATACCTAGCAAGAGAATACAATTACGAAAGTTCTAAAGAATTAACCAACGACATTAAAAAGTGGGCAAAAACACAAATTTACTTTCGACCTAGCTCTCAAATTGCAGAAATACGATTTAGGAGCGTTTTAAAACTAGAATACAATATTGATGTGGAAGATCTTATTAATAAGTTTTGTAAACCTTCTACTTAGGAGGGAGGGGGATTTTTTTTATTTAAAATTTAAGATCGAGGATTTAGAATTTAAAATTTTTACCTGCTAACGATGGGATTTTTGATTCTTGATTTTTTACCTACCAACGATTGGGTTTTTGATTTTTTCACCTACTTCTGCTAGTTTTTCATTTAAGATTGAGGATTTATAGCTTGCGACTTAAAAATCCGTGTAATCGGTGTAACCCTTAACAATCCGTGATTCAGACAGTTTAGCTGGCATAAGTTGTTTATAGAAAACGCGGTATTAAATTCTCTAGTCCGATAAATTGTAGGTTGGGGTTGTTTTTATTTAAAGTTTAGCTTTAAAAAAGCGAAACAGCGTTGTTTAAATAGCCCTTTTCCCGCCCCTATTTCCCTTTATTCTTTTGTATTTTGGGGCTACCGTTAAAAAAAAACAAAAAAAAAGTAAAAAAAACAAAGTGCCTATTGCACAAACCAAAAAATGGTTATATATTTGCAGCCCATTGAAACAATGCATGGTGAGGTGGGTGAGTGGCTGAAACCACCAGTTTGCTAAACTGACGTACTTCTAACGAGGTACCGCGGGTTCGAATCCCGCCCTCACCGCACTTTTTTCCCTCTTATTTGGGGCATAAAAAGTGAACAACTGTAGTGTTTTAAAACCCAGTTCGGGATGTGGCGCAGTCCGGTTAGCGCACCTGCTTTGGGAGCAGGGGGTCGCAGGTTCGAATC
>JAHDBT010000748.1 GCA_020630215.1 Bacteroidota bacterium | reverse complement strand
AAAGGTCGTTTAGAAAAGAAATAGTATATCTTACTAGCTAAAATACCTGCGTATTCAATCATTAACGCCTTATGAAATTAAATTAGGTATACTATTTCTAGTCTTTTTTCAGAAGACTCTTATAATAATCATTAGCGGAATTTTACTGCGTAAAATTTTACCATCAGCAGGCAAACTTCATTATTCGGTGTTCAATATTCACGAAAGATTTTAAAGGGATGCAGAATAGTAACATATTGCCTAACCTCCAGATTAAAAATAGCTCTAAGAAATAAACCAATTATTTCTTAGAGCTACCGAATACTATTACTTAGTGAAATGAAAAAAATAAACTCCACCAAGATGTGCGATTGTTTTTTTCAAGGCAAGGCGCAAAACGCAGCAATAGCGAGCTATTGCGAGTATTTGCAACGCCGCATTGGAAAAAAGAATAATCAAAGTGGTGGAGTTTATTTTTTCTCATTCACTTAGAAAAGTACAAAAGAATAAACAAAATTAAACATCCCCCTTACATTAGTGGTTAACTGCGTTATAACAAAACATGCACAGACCAATATTCTGCTACCTCCCGTCTTTAATAGCTCTAGCTATAACTATACTTAACCACATTGTGTGCAAGTATTCAAAAAAAATATATTTGGCATGTATTTTGCCCGTAATTAGTAACTTTAACAAGCATTAAAACTAAGTTTTACCTCCCCAGTCCAATAAAACCAATTTAGAAAAGCCATAAAAGCACCTAAGAAAATCCCCCCCCTCCCCATTTACCTACTACCTAGTATACTACCTAAATACATTAGCATTTAGTAACTAAGCTATTTTGCATGGAAGCCCTAATAATAGGCTATCCATTGGAAATACTATGCTTTCTATTAATTATAAAATTAAACAAAACCTTAACCGTAAACCGTAAACCCATTGCTATGAAACCTAGACAAATTATTTTATTAAGCACCCTCCTAGTTTTTTTTGCATTTAATGTACAAGCTATTAAGCAACAATTTTATTTATTGCCAGATACCAGTAATGTAAAACTCGCCTTGGTAGGGATGGCAAAAAATGCCGATAACCAAGCCATTTACAATGCACAAATACAACTGTTTGATGTAATGCATCAATTACAACAAACTTACCACACAGATTTAGATGGACGTTTTTATTTTCACCTACAAGCCGATGCCGAATACTTTATTAAATTAGTTGACTATGGCAACGAAATAATTGATAGCCAACGTATTAATACCCACGGAATTGAACAAGCCGGAATTATATCTATCGACTTGTACGATAGTGAAAGTCAACTGCATTTAGTAAAACAAGAAAACGACGCTCTTGATGTATATGCTAGCCCTACCCTTACCGAAGAACGAGAAATGAGTCATGTAATAACGATTGATTATGACCTCTACTTTAAAATTCAATTGGTTTTACTAAAAGCAACAAATATAAATATTAAACCGAATGAAACTTATAGAGAAATTGGCAATATTTCTTTTAGCGATAAAATGATTGGAGAAGTAAAAACAGAAACAACGCCTAATGGAGAAGTAAGAATTGTTACTGGACACTTTTATCAACTACAAGATGCTATCATCTACCAACAGGAATTAATTAAGTATGGCTATCCTGAAGCAAGTGTACTTCCTTACTATAAAGAAGAAGTACTAGCAATGTCGCCACAAAAAGCAGCACAATTATATGGATATTAACAAAATACAAACTCCATGAATGAACCCTTTCTGTAACCATTTACTACCCAGACTTAAGAACCCTAAGAAAACAAACTACCCATTTTCTGCAAAGCGTTTTTCTTAATAAACAACATGCAAAATACCGTAATAGCAAACTATTGCAGGTAGCTGCAAATGTAGCATATTAGGAAAATATTGCGGTAGAAAAACAAAGTTTGTTTTTGTAAGGTTCCTTAATTCAATGTGCACTTGAGTTTAGTGGCCAGCAGTACCTTTGTGTACTGTTGGCTTTTTACGTTCCTAAAAAAAAGAAAAAACAATCCCACACTTTGGTAGAGTTATTTTTTCTCATTCACTTAGTGAAATGAAAAAAACAAACTCCATTAAAGTGTGCGATTGTTTTTTTTAAGGCAAGGCGTAAAGCGCAGTAATAGCGGGCTATTACGAGCATTTACAACGCCGCATTGGAAAAAAGAATAATCAAAGTGGTGGAGTTTATTTTTTCTCAT
>JAHDBT010000160.1 GCA_020630215.1 Bacteroidota bacterium | reverse complement strand
ATCATGTGTTTCCATCTTTTTTACTTCTCGTAAATGTGCTAGTGCCGATTCGTAGTTTTGTTGGTAAAAAGCAATAGCGGCATAGTTTAAATGGTAGTAATTGGTTTGGTTTTCGGTAGGTAAATAATGTTGATAATCGCTGGTAAACGTTATCGCCCATTTAAAATCTTTAACACGGCAAGCTAGGCGAACAAGGTTTTTATAATGATGAATAGCAAGTTGTTGATTAGGGGTTAAAATACCTTTTTGTAACATAATTTTATAGAGGGCTAGTTGGCTTGGCAGATAAGCTTCGTTGCCCAAGCGAAATTGTCTAATACAGTAATTTAAGGACAAATTTATAATAGTTTCTATAT
The DNA here is from genome assembly GCA_020630215.1 of Bacteroidota bacterium. Lineage (GTDB taxonomy): Bacteria > Bacteroidota > Bacteroidia > Chitinophagales > UBA2359 > JAHDBT01. Next base: position 13,597 of record JAHDBT010000160.1, on the reverse strand, counting down.
CATTAATATGCAAGGTGTTTTCTGAATTATTATGAATAAGCTTTAACAATTGCTCCCACGTTTCGGATATAGCTGATGTGTGTTTGCCGCTTAAAACTAATAATAGGTGATAGTATATATCTACAACAGGTGCGCTGTTTCTTCGTGTTTCCGTAATTTGTGCTAATAAATGGTTAATATCTAAATCCAAAGTAGTATTGACCAAAATATCGGTATTATTTAAAAGCACACAAGTATATTTTAGTTTTTGTATCCAATAATAATCGTCTAAATAATAAATAATATCTTGTATATTAAGCGTTGCTTGTCGGTTGTTTTGGTGTTGAGCAAAGTTATAATTATCGTACATTAATAAATGCTGGGTATAAAAAAAATTAGCATCTTTTACCGTTTGTTGTGCATGTAATTTATTGGCTTTCTTCAATTCAATATTCGCTTCCTTTAAGTTGTTGCGTTCTAGTAAACTCTCCACTAGAAAATGAAATCTCAAAGCTTCATCCTCCTTCATTTTTAGCCAAACCAAATAGTTTTTTAAATGCTTATGCAATGCAGATAATAACAGCCTAATTCGCCCCAAGTCTACGCCTTGTCGTTTGGCAAGTGCTGCTTTTTTTAACTGGTCGCTATCGAAATCTTCTTTTTTAAAATGTTTATAATAAATGTAAGTCCACAAACTTAATTTTTGTGTTTGCTCCAGGGTGCTATAAGTATATAGAAACTTGTGAAAACCTGCCAGTTCTGTATCCGATAAAGTTTTTATTAGGTGTAAGAAAGAGGTTTGGTGCATGGGCAATATTTTAGGATGAAAAAGGATGATTTGCTAGTAAAGATAGGTGTTTTTTTCTGAAAATACTATTCTTTTTTGTTTTTCTTGTTGTTGCAAAATGTTGATAATCAGATTTTTAGATTTTTTTTTGTTGTTTTAAGCTATTCTGAAAATAAATAGATAGGGATAATAGTATATCATTTTTAATTTTTAACAGGTGATATTTGTTGTGTGTTCAAGAGAAATATCCTAAAACAATAAAATCTAGGAGTGATGATAAAATTAGATACAATTATAAAATTCCTTCAAATGAATAAATTAACTATGAAAAAAATAATTTCCTTATTATTGATTGTAGGTGTATTAGTATTAACTAGTCTAGCATTACAAGCGCAACCTTTGCCTTACGCATCCCAACAATTAATTGTAAAATTTAAACCTAATACCACTAGTAACGAACAAGCAAAACTACTAGCAGCATTAGGAGCTAAAGAAATACAACACTTTAGAGGTATTAATGTATATTTATGGCAAATACCTAGTTATGTAATAATAAACAATGATACTTTTCGTGGCGTACCAGCATTTGTGGATTATCTAAACAAGCAAGCAGAAGTGCAATATGCGGAGCCCAATTATCAATATGAATTATTAGTAACTCCTAACGACCCATTGTATAATCAAACTTGGGGTATGAATCCTATACAGGCATCTGATGCATGGAGTATTACAACAGGTAGCAGCAACGTAGTAGTAGGTGTAATAGATACAGGTATAGGTTTACATCCCGACCTAGTAGACAACATCTGGCAAAACCTAGGCGAAGATGCCGACGGGGATGGTCGAGTACTAGAGTACATTGCAGGTGCTTGGGTGTTTGACCCAGGCGACCAAAACGGAATAGATGATGATGGTAATGGATATGCCGATGATTTTATAGGATGGGATTTTTTTAGTAACGATAATACACCACAAGATGGGCATAGTCATGGTACACATTGTAGTGGAACGGTAGCAGCAGTTGGTAATAATGGTATTGGGGTAGCAGGTGTAGCTTGGACAGCGCAAATAATGGGATTGAAAATTTTTAGCGATAGTGGTCAGACTTACGGAAGTGCCATTTTAAATGCTATACATTACAGCATTATTAACAATGTACCTATAACAAGTAATAGTTGGGGAGGCGGCGGTTATTCGCAAGCTTTATCTGATATGATTAGTTTAGCCGAAGCCAATAACCAATTATTTGTAGCTGCTGCAGGTAATGACAATAATAATAACGATGTCAATCCATTTTATCCTGCCTCCTATTCGCATAATAATATTATAACAGTAGGTGCTTCTAATCAATTCGATACAAGAAGTTTCTTTTCTAATTATGGAAGCATATTAGTAGATGTTTTTGCTCCAGGTAGTGGTATTTTAAGTACTGTCCCTTTCCTCTTTTCACCGTCTGGATATGATTATAAAAGCGGTACTTCAATGGCAACCCCTCATGTAAGCGGATTAGCCGCACTTATTTTAAGTCAATGTCCTAGCCTTAGTTATGCAGACATAAAAGCGCAAATTATAGATAATGTGGATGTACTACCTGCATTTACAGGCAAATGTGTGAGTAATGGACGTATTAATGCTTATGCTGCTTTGAGTAATTCAACATGTTGTGATGTAGTAGCGGGTTTTAGTATGCCTGTGCCTATTTGTGAAAATACAGCATTTAATTTTAGTAATGCCAGCCTTAATACTACCAGTTATTTATGGGATTTTGGGGATGGTAATACAAGCACAACTGCTAATCCGCTTCATACCTATACAAGTGCAGGTACTTATACAATTTCCTTAACAGCTAGTGATGGATTTTGTAGTGATGTCTCGGTTTCTACTATTGTAGTAGCACCTAGCATAGATGCAAGCTTTATTAGTAACATAAATGGTTTGTATGTTGATTTTTATGCAAATAGCACAATTGCGAATAGTTATAGTTGGACAGTTGATGGGGTGGGTTTTGGGAGTAGTGTTAATACTAGTTATACTTTTTCGAATACTGGTACGTATGAGGTTTGTTTAGAGGTTACAGGAGTTTGTGGAGTAGAAACTTTTTGTGAAGATATTGTGCTAATGTTGAGTTGTAACATTACCACTGGACTATCATTAGAATGGGGAAAAAACTATGGCGGAACGCTTGACGAAACTAGACCCGAAAAAGTAATTGAAACAAGTGATGGAGGTTTTGTTTTTATTGCTAGGGCAAAATCTAGTGATATAGATTTATCGACAAATTATGGAGGAAACGATTGGTGGATTGTGAAAGTAGATGCACTAGGTCAAATTGAGTGGCAAAAGGTTTATGGTGGAAGTCAAAATGATAATTGTTTTGATATTATTCAAACTGCTGATGGTGGTTATATGGCTGTTGGTGCAACATTTTCAAGTGATGGAGATATTACTCTTAACAAAGGTAGTTCTGATTGTTGGGTGGTTAAAATGGATAGTGATGGAGACATAGAATGGCAACAAACGTATGGCGGAAGTTCGGGTGATACTGCAAGAGGTGTACATCAAACTGCTGATGGAAGTTATATTGTATCAGGATATATTTCTTCTCCTGATGGAGATGTTAGTGTTCATTATGGTAGTGCAGATTATTGGGTGTTTAAATTAGATGCATTAGGAAATCTTATCTGGGAGCGAACCTATGGAGGTAGTAATGCTGATTATCACGTGAGAACAGAACCAACTAATGATAATGGTTATGTATTAATAGGTCATACTTTGTCAAATAATGGAGATGTAACAGGTTTACATGGAACAAATTATGATTGTTGGGTCATAAAAATTGATGGTAATGGTAATTTAGAATGGCAACATGCACTTGGTACTACAGGTGGAGAATTTGGACATGCTATCAAACAAACGAATGATGGAGGTTACATTGCAGCACTTATGGCTTATACTAATAATCCTGCAGGTAGTAGTGATGATTATGGTCTAATTAAATTGGATGAATTTGGTAATATAGAATGGGAAAATACGTATGGGGGTGGAGCAATGGATGCTCCTTTTGCGGTTGAATTATACAAAGATGGGTTTTTGGTTGTCGGGTTCAGTTTCGCTTCAGGAGGCGATGTTTCCGAAAATGCTGGAGAGAATGATATATGGATAATATATGTAAATAATTTTGGACAATTAATATGGGAAGAATCTTATGGGGGTGTTAGTAATGATACAGGACGAGATATTGTCAAAACCTCGGATGGGGGAATTATGGTCGTGGGTGGTGCTAAATCTAATACAGGTGGGATTCCAGGTAATTATGGTGAAGGTGATATTTTTTTAATGAAATTCAATATTTTTTCTCCACCACTACCAATAGAATGGACCAATCATTATGGAGGAAGTCTTGATGAACTTAGACCAGAAAAAGTGATTGAAACAAATGATGGAGGTTTTGTTTTCATCGCTAGGTCTCAATCTAGTGATATAGATTTATCTCTAAGTTATGGAGGAAATGACTGGTGGATTGTAAAAGTAAATGTTTTAGGTCAAATTGAGTGGCAAAAAGTTTATGGTGGAAGTCAAGATGATAATTGTTTTGATATTATTCAAACTGCTGATGGTGGTTATATGGCTGTTGGTGCAACATTTTCAAGTGATGGAGATATTACTCTTAATAAAGGTAGTTCTGATTGTTGGGTGATTAAAATGGATAGTGATGGAGACTTAGAATGGCAGCAAACTTATGGAGGGAGTTCGGGTGATACTGCAAGAGGTGTACATCAAACTACTGATGGAGGTTATGTCGTGTCAGGATATATCTCTTCTTCTGATGGAGATGTTAGTGTTCATTATGGTAGTGCCGATTATTGGGTGTTTAAGTTAGATGCAGTAGGAAATCTTATCTGGGAACGAACTTATGGAGGTAGCAAGGCCGAATACCATGTTAAGACAGAAGCGACTAGTGATAATGGGTATATCTTGGTAGGTCATACTTTGTCAAATGATGGAGACGTAACTGGTTTACATGGAACGCATTATGATTGTTGGGTAGCGAAAATTGATAGTAATGGGAATTTAGAATGGCAACATACGTTTGGTAGTATTAATGGAGATTATGGACGTGATATTAAACAAACAAATGATGGAGGGTATATTTTAGCATTTCAGGCTTATACTAGTAGCCCAATTGGTAGTAGTGATGATTATGCTATCGTTAAATTAGATGCACTAGGTAATGAGGAATGGACAAATACATTTGGGGGAGGTACATTAGATGCGCCTTTAGGAATTGAGTTGTATGAAGATGGTTTTTTGGTTGTTGGTTACAGTACATCTGCGGGAGGACATGTTTCTGAAAATTTTGGAGATAACGATATGTGGGTAATAGCTTTAGATAATGTAGGACAATTGGTTTGGGAGCAATCTTTTGGTGGTGCAGGTTGGGAACTTGCAAGAGATGTAGTACGTACTTCCGACGGTGGATTTATAATAGTAGGTGATACAGAATCAACTGATGGAGATTTCCCTAGTAATCATGGATTACATGACATTGTTTTAATAAAACTAAGTGCTGAAACAGCATCATTTTCTGCTTCCAATAATTTAGGATGTGTTGGAGAATCCTTGACCTTTATTAATACCTCCACTACAATTAATGCTAGTGAATGGTTAATCAATAATAATACTGTTTCAACAAGCACAGATTTAACGCATATATTTACAAGCCCAGGCGATTATATTGTTACTTTAGTAACAACAAGTATTAACGGCTGCCAAGACACCTACAGCGAACTCATCACCATTTCCAGCTCCTGCGTTTGGCCAGGCGATTGCAACAATGATGGCATAGTTGACTATCTCGATTACTTAGCCATTGGTCTAGCATTCAATTATACCGGTTTTGCTCGTATAGATAATACGATAGATTTTACACCTAAATACTCCGAAGATTGGCCAACTAGTTTTACGGATGCACTAAATAATGGTAGTAACCACAAGTACGCAGATTCTGGCGGTGGAGGCAGCATTAATTTTGCTGACACAACTGCTGTAATTCAAAATTTTGGACTGACACATCCTGTTATAACATCAAGTACTACTGTTAGTACTTTTGCCGAAGCTATTATTACTCCCGTAATTAATAACCCATCTTTGATTGTAGGGCAGTCCAATATCATAGATTTAAACGTAAGTAGTATTTTTACACAAGCAGGATTAAGTTTTTATGGGGCAATAGTTGAGGTGAGTTATATAGGGTCTAACCCACAAATTAATTTTAACAACTCCTGCCTCGGCACTTTAGGCACCGATTTTATGGCCACCTACAGAGTAGACGAAACCAATAAAAAAATAAAAGTAGCCTTAACACGCATCAATCACCAAAACGCTTTATGCAATGGAAACATTGCCCAACTCATTGTGGTAATTGATGAAATGCCAATTGGAGGAGATGCCGAAATTACCACCGAAAATGCATTGATTGTTGATAACGAAGGAGTCTTCATTCCTACAGGAGGCGACAGCGCACAATTTACCGTTTATTCCGTATTAGATGTATCGCCAACATTTGTACAGGGGCAAGCCATGCTACAAGGAAATCCTGTTTCCGAGTATGGTTTGTTGGGACCAAACACAACTATGCCCACTACTTTACGAGATAAAAACCTCCTACCTCCTAGCCAACCTTTTAATACTAGCCCGTGGAATTACACCGGCACAGAGGCAGTAGCCAACCTAAACGTAATCCCTACCAATGCAGTTGATTGGCTATTGCTAGAAATACAAGATGCAAGCTTTAATACACTAGAACAAAAAGCTGCCTTTTTACTAAACGATGGAAATATGGTAGGAGTAAACGGAAATATAAATCCTAACGGCATTGCTTTTAACAACCTTCAAGAGGGCGAAAGTTACTACCTAGTTATTCGTTCTCGCAATCACCTCGATGTAATCAGTAGCAGCCCAATTCAAGTGCAAAACGGTTTACTTAAATACAACTTTACAACTGCCGCCGAACAAGCAATGGGCGCACAACAAATAGAACTAGCTCCAGGCGTGTACGGTATGTATATAGGCGATATAAATGGCGACGGTGTAGTGAGTAATGCCGATTTTAACCAATATAAAATTCAAACCGCACAAATAAACCAATACACCAATCCCGATTTAAATATGGATGGCAACGTAACCATCACCGATTTCAACCTCTACTTACCCAACGCCAGCCTAATTGGTGTCCCCCCCATAAGATATTAATTACTACACAACCACTATATGTTCCCAAAGCTGCTAGTTAACCCCTAGCAGCTTTTTTTGATCTAATCCTAATCCCATTGCAACCACCCCCCCCATATTAATTCATCCTCTAAAAGTACCACATTGTAAAATGTGTACACTATATTTATTCTTTAATTAGAGTCCCCTAAACAAATATACTTAATCATCACATTAAATTGATTAACCACGAAACTAATTACCTTTAATGCTACCACTATCAAGTCGGTAAATGGCATTGCTTTGTTAAAACGTACCGTACCTAATTATTTACCGCACTTTAAATTCATGCTCTTACTGGTTTGCTGTCTAAGCTTTGGCATGTCTGCATGGGCAGCCGTAGCTACGTGACCGAGTAATAACGCCGTAGCAGGAAAAAAAGACAAGGCTTGGGTCATCAAGAACTTAGGTTTTGAGTCACTAGTACATAGTACACTTTTATTTTTTTCTCTAAAAATAAAACAATAAAAGAAGACATTTTAGACTGAAAATAGCGGCTAAAATAAATGAGTAAATGACTATTTCTGAAAAAAAAAGCTTGAAATTTATTTTTTAGATTGATTACAAGCATTTTGAGAAGTAAATAAAAAAGAATGTGTAAATACTAAATTGAATATACTTAATTGGCTACCTTTTGTTTTGCTTATAGTTTTGTGACATTGTTATTGCAGAATAATTTATTAATTCTTAAAACGGCAAACTATGAAAAAAGGAATAAGTAATGTTTTTTTTCGCCATCATGCCTTTTGGTGAAAAAGCTTTGAAGTATTACTACCGCATTAACTCAACAAATCATTAAGTCAATTTTTTTTAATCAATTTAACCAATTTAATCATGACAACAGTTTATGAAAAACCAACATGGCAATATATTGCGCTATTTAAAAAAGGATACCTCCTTGTAGCCATATTGCTACTTATTTGTTTCGCAAATAAAAACACGCAAGCTCAACTACCCAATGGTAGCACCATTGAATTATATGTAGTGCTAGAAGGAGCAACAACGCCAGGAGCATCTAATTTTGCTATGAGAACTGATTTGAATGCAAGAGGCCTGCTTCCGGGGCAGACTCCTATTAATCCACTCGTACCGCCAACTCCTCCAGGACAACCTTATAATATTCCGCCTTGGAATTACAATGGTAATGAAACAATGATAACAGATGCTTGGGCACCTACAGTAGTTGATTGGCTATTAGTTTCGTTTCGTACTGATGTTGACCCCTCTACCGAGGTTGCCAAAACAGCAGCATTCCTTACAGATGGAGCACTCGTAATTTTTCCAGCAAATTTTGCACTTGATGCTAGTTACGATAACACTCCTTTATATATTGTTATTGAACATCGGTCGCATATAGGCATCATGAGCCCTACGCCTGTTAGTCGCAATGCTGGGGGAATATTACATTATGATTTTTATTCACAAGATTCTTTCCATCCAGGTGGGGGTAGTGGACAAAAAGTATTAGGTACTTTTTTAGGTAATGATATCTATGGAATGTTCGCTGGTAATTTTAATCAATTAGTAGATGGACTAGGGTACGATATTAATGCCACAGATAAAGTATTATGGTCGGCAGACAATGGGATTTATGATAATTACTTACCTACTGACGCAAACTTAGACGGAAATATTGATGGACAGGATAAGATATTGTGGAGTCGTAACAATGGCATCTTTTCAAACTTACCGCACGGATATTAAATCGGCGAACTTTTAATTAGTTATTTAATTTTTTTAAAAACATAAAAATGAAATCATATAAATTTTTAATTTTAATAGTAGCCGCATTGCTTTTTACTAGTGCGAGTTACGCCCAAAATGGGCAATACCGAGTTTGGCTTAAAACAGAATGTGTTGATTTAGCAGAGAATAAATTGTATATGCAAATATTAATTAAAGCATATACCAATACAACAAACTTTAATGTAGCTGATCAAAATTATCGGTTTATTTATAATGAAAACGTACTTGAAAATCCAAGCATTATTCATGGAGTAGGATTAACAGGTTTACAAATAGACCCTAACGAAAATTATTCTTTTTACGAAGAACCTACGCTTAAAGGTTCGGATGATGGATTGATTAGTTTTAATGTGGAGTTTGCAGGAGGCACAGCGTATGAAATAACTAAAAGTAAATGGGTGCTAGTAGGAAAAGTAGCTTTTGATGTGATAGATATAGATGGTAGTCTAGACCTAAAATGGCATAAAGCAACACATGCTCCAAGCACAATTGTTGTAGAACAATTACCTAGTGGCGGCTTTCAAGAAGCACAAGGGAAAAAATACTTCATCAATACTAAATGTTTTGATAACTATATAGGAAGCGAAAAACGAACACTTAACCAATCCTTAGAAAATAGCAATAGTTTGCAACTAGCATTTAGCCCAAATCCATTTAAAAATATTGCTAATCTTTATGTAGAAGCCAAAGAAACACAAGCCGCCATTATTAACGTGTACGATATAAACGGCGCACTAATGTATGAACAAATTAAAACCGTACAAGCAGGAACTAATAACCTCTCGCTCGATTTAAATCATCTCTCCAAAGGTTTGTACTTACTCAGTATTACACAAGCAGATAAACGAGAGGTAATTAAAATAGAGAAGTTTTAAATCCATACGCTAATACAAATAGTTTTAGATTTGTCTTTCCCACATACACATACACACATAAAAAAGTGTTTTTAAATAATTCGATACGAATAATTGTATTAGTAATTGATTGTTAGTCTATAATAAGCCAGAAAGGTTAGCAAGAAAAAACAATTCTAGCAATTCAACAATTCAAACAATTTAACCTTTCCTGAAAAACCAACCCCGTCAATGTGCGTAAGTACATTGGCGGTTTTTAATTTTGTATTGCTGTAAGTTCCTCCAATAGGGTGGTGCAAATATTTTCGAGCGTTTCTTTTTGGGCTGTTTTTAGTCCTCGTGCTTCCGTAAGTTGTGCCGATAGTTTATGCAGGTTTCGTTTTGCCGCAGCAATATTTAGGGAAGGGATATTTTTATCGCCTGCTTGATGAATACGAACAGACCATTCAAAATATATTTTTTCATTTCTCGATAAAAAATCACCTGTAACTGCTAGTTCTGCAAAGCAATTTAATAGCCAAGAACGTTCTGCTATATCTTTATGATGCGTATTAAAAACAAGGTTAAATAAAGCCAGTAATTCTTTATAATTGTAACAATTAATGAGTTGTTTTACGGCATTAATAAATTTTCTATTTACTTGCACCGTTTCCAATCGGAGTATTTTTTTATCCTGCCAAGTTGTTAAGCGTACCGCTAAATTATTCAATACTCGCTCTACTAATTCTACATCTAAATATTGTTCTTTCATACACATGGTATATAAAATTTTAGTAGTTAAACGCCTACTAGTTGTACTTAAAATAGCGCCGCCTAGTTTTTTAAATGCAATAGGTTGCGATAAATTTAGCGTGTTAAAAGATGCATCAATAGGAACGAGTAATAGTTTATTTAGCATCGCTAAATATTGTGCTAAACTAATGGAGGAGGTTTGTTGGGCAAGGTTAAAATCAATACTTACTTGGCATAATAAAACAATATTGGTTTGTAACTCTTCAGGAACCAAATGGGCGTGGGTTATTAAAAATTGTTGGGCAGCCTCGGCATTTTCATCTCTTAAAAGTAATTGAATCATATTAATTAAACTAACTGCCGAAATATGTTTAATGCCAGAGTATTGAATGTTAAATGTAAATATTTTTATGTATTGCTTAGTATATAGTTGAGGTTCTTGCCACATTTTTTTAGTACAAAAATTACGAGCATATATCAAGAGGTTTCTAAATTTAATGGGGGCAATTGTGTTTTGTGGAGCTATTACATGGAGTTGCAACAAATAATCTAAAAATGGTGTAAAGTGTGCATCGCCTTCCTGCTGCCAATTCATAAACATATTAGCTCCTAGTATATAAGCTTTCAATAGCGCATTTTGTTTATCGAGGTGCTGCATTAAATAGGGCATTAGTGCTAGGAGCGGAGAGAAGTCAAAATTGTGGTTTTTAGCAAGTAGTTTAATAATATTGTGTTTTTTTTCGGTATAACGATATTCAGCATGATGCAGTTGTATAAAACGATTGGCATGAAAGCAAAAATGGTCGAGTAATTCCATAAAATAATATTCGTGTAAATGAGCAACAAAAGTAGCAGGATAGTACAAGTCTTTTCGATAAAAAGCCGAATTGCTATTTATTTTTTGCATACGGATAGATAATTTGTATTTTTCTTCACTTAGGGGCATGGCATTAATTTGTATCTGTATTTTTTTTAGTAATGCCTTATAAAAAGTAGCTTGTTCGGCTAAGTGTTTTATACTATTGAGCAATTCTAGCAATAAAGCCGTGTTGTTTTGCTCATGTATTTCGGAAGCAGCCAAACTATTTAACACACAAATTTTAGTTGCCTTAATTAATTCTGAAAGGCGAACATTTAAAAAGCGTTCCCTTTTGTAAGTAGGTATATCTTTGGGTAATAATTGTAGGAGCGTATCTTTTTGGAGGGCTTCGTTGATAAAGTTTGGGGCAAATTGTAGTACATAATTAAGCAATTTTTTATTAACATGATATTGCTTGCTATTTAAACTTTTTAAATGAGGGCTAACTAATGTTGGTAACATTAGGCATTCGGCGGGGGGCAATAGCCGTAATAATTGGAAAAGTAAGCTATTAGGAGTATGTTTTTTATTGTTTTTTTTGTTTGGTTTCATATATAATAATGACTATGCTTATTTTTTAAGCTGTAAAATTATTGAAAAATAGCATTTTTAATACTAATTTAATCACATTTTTTTAATACTATTTATATTGGGTTTAATTGTTCTCGCCTAAAAGGGAGCGTATATTTGTGAATAAAAAGCGCAAGTAAAGGCAAGCTTAATGCTAGTTATCTTTATTAGAACTAAAAAACATTATTTTGTTACCTAGCAAGCTTATCTAATATCTCTACGTGTAATGGAGTGGAGTAGAAAGATCCCAATCTTACCACTAAGAAAAAATGTAAAGGTATTAGATAAGCGGATCTGTTATTTTAATTAACTTTTAACCTTAATTTTTGATATGAAAACTGCACTATTAAATTTAAAGTATACTATTGCCAGTTTATTATTAGCTGTTTGCCTACTGCTCAACACAAATATGCTTGTTGCACAAGAAGAGGAGCCAGAAGAAGAAGCGGCTATGGCAGGTGTTGGAATGATAGAACAATGTTTAGAAGAAGAAGAATTGGTGCTTTGTGTTTACGATTTTACTTACGAAGATGCTACCGAAGGATTTATGATAACCATAGATTGTGATGAAGAAATGGATGTCGAAATATTGTTTTTACCAGTAAGTGTTGCCGCCAAAATGGATCTTGATGAAGATGGAGAAGAAGATGATTTACAGCTTACGGTTCCAGAAGAAGTAGCAGAAGATTTTAGCTGGGTTTTTGAATTAGTAGCAAATCCAACAGCAGACTGTATAGTATCGATTACAGATGTTGGCACGAATTCTTTAGCAATTGCTGACGATGAAATTCCGCCAGTATTAATTAATCCGGGTGTGGGAACTGTCGATGTTGATATGATTACTAAGTTAAAACAAGCACAGTTTTATTGGGTAAAACCTAATTATCCTGGAGGAAATAGTACAAATCTTAAAGCATGTGGCGGTGGACCAACAAATCCAACAGGAACAACACTTAATATTCAAAACTGTTCTTCAAAGCTGTTGTCGTTTTTTTCTTTAATTCCAGTAAAAATTAATAATTGGGCTGCTGTTGAAAGTGGATGGAATATTGAAAAGGTAACATTTGCCGACTCAAAATGTGATCCTTATAATTATCTATCAAGTTTGGGAATTAAAAATAATGGAGAACTAACGATTGACTTTAATGATGTTTATACATCTTATAACGACCCTGCACAATATACCTTGAATTTTAACACCGCTAATAAAATTGAATTTGATTTTGTAACGAATGAAAAGTATCCTTGTACATCAGGAGGGAAGTTACTTAATATGCCTTTAGCTATTACAATTAAAGGAGTAAGTAATGTACTAAATGCAACTAATAAAACAAATGCTCGGAATAATGGAGTTAATATGCCAACCGAAGCAAAAATATACCCTAATCCTTGTTACAACGAACTACACATTACAGCTCCTGTAGCGTGTAATCCCGAAAGCAAAACCAGCAGCATGCTTATTCGAGTAATGAACAGCAAAGGAGAAATTATTGAAAATAAAGAACAACTTATTTATAAGGATAATTTTTTGGAACAAACACTAAATACCAATGCTTGGGAAAACGGCATGTATTATTGCGCTATTTACCAAGAAGGGGTTTTACAATTAGTAGAAAAAATATTGAAAATTAAATAAATTACGATGTAGTTTGGGAGGTAGTTGTAAAAAAGCTGTCAACTTTTATTAGTTGGCAGCTTTTTTACAATTAATCGTAACAAACTCCTAACTATAAATCCCTTCCAAAACCTCCAACCTTTCTGCAATCATTTCCTCCAAACGTATTTTATCTATTTCTTTTA
>JAHDBT010000747.1 GCA_020630215.1 Bacteroidota bacterium | reverse complement strand
ATGGGTTGGCAAGATAAAGTCAAAACGGACCCTTATTTAGTTTGCGTCCCTAAGCTGCTACATTAATGCTTCTATATGTATAACGAGTTTATACAAATGTAAATTTATACTTTTTATTTGACACTAACAAATTATCAACATACTAATAATTCCCCCAAAAAAAACTGGCATTTAAATTTGATACCCCTGCTCGAATTCCTAGCAATCTAATTCGTAAGTTATAAACATTTTAGTTAATTGAAGATGCTATTCCTACAGGTTGGCTCTGTTAGTTATTAATTAATAATTTAACTAAGTGAATTAAAATAATTATGATAAATTAAATTATCAAAACTATAAAGCTACTCTTTCCCAAGCCTTACTTTATCCGATGACTAAACTCATCCGATTAGGCTAAATTGAATTGGGCATAACACTAGCCTGAATTTATCACTATTAACTTGAAAAACCACTAAGTGAATGAGAAAAAATAAAATCGGCCATTATTATGTAAAAAAATAAGCCCAATAATCAGTTTCCGCATGGAAATCGACTATTGAGCTTATTCAATTTTTAATTATTTTTTACTGTCCTTCAAACGTTCCAGACGAAGCCGCACAAGCTGCAGCGCAGGCACCACAATCTGGTCCGCCACAATCAATACCTGTTTCACCGCCATTCATTACACCATCAGTACAGGTTGGGCAAACACCTACCATGGTAGTTACCCCTGCCGATACACTGCTTGACATGCTAGTATCCGTATCACAATTACAACGAGTGGTTATTGTTTCAGAAGTTGCATCATTATAGGTAGGAAGTGTTGCTGAAAAAGTACCGCCATCAACAGCGTATTCAAGGGTAGAACCCGTTGGACAATTGGTAACTGCTGGAGCAGAATAAGCACCGCCAGTAGGCGCACCGCCAAAGGTAGTACAAGTACTTTCTGAATCTATCACTATGTCTGCAGGTGTAATGCCTGTAAAATCTGGGCATTCAACAATAATGGTACTTGAAAGCCCCCAGCTACAAAGATCACCAGAATCACCATCAACGATTAGTAAATAATCGCCATTTGGCAAATCAGCCGTGTATTGAGGAGAAGCAGCACCAGTTAAAATGTCACAGACTGCATTTAAGGTGGTCCCATTGTTATCTACCACACGTGTACAGTCAAGATTTATTACTTGTATTTGCATGTCGCCAGCACAAACAATATTTTCCAAACCAAACTCAACAGGTTGTGTAGTGGAAGCATCTACCGTAAAGGAATAGTAGATAGAATTATCTTCTGTGAAAAGACAATTTCCTGATACCCCATTTGCACATCCGTCTCCTTGCGCAGAAAAGTTACAATACAAACCACTTGCTGTTTCTAGCGGGATAGGATTTGCAGGGTTATCTCCTAGATAATCATTAAAAGCAATATCAAACTCTGTGTTAGAAGAAGTTGCATTTATAAGCCTTACAAAATAATCTCCTGGAGCAAGTGGATAAAAAAATTCGCTCCCAACAACATTAACTGATTCACAACTAACTTCAGTAGTTAAGGCTCCACAAGCACCTGAATAAATACTCATCTTAAAGTTTCCGGCACCACTTCCATTCGTAATGTTATCAAAATTCACATCAAGCCCCGAGTTGCCAGCAGGTACTGTTACTTTAAACCAGTAGGCTTCATTAGCACCATCGTCAGGACAATTTACGTCAACACCTCCACTATCATCAGTAGTAGTTAAGGTAACATCAAGAAAATACGAATTACATTCTTGAACAGTATATTCGATAGCAGTTGCACAAGTGCCTTGTGCAAAAAGCTCATTACCTCCGTAAAGCGCAACAAGCGCAATACAAAAAATTATTATTTTTTTCATGATTAAATTATAAGTTTAGATAAAAAAGTGTTTAGCTAATATAGAGCTTTTATTCTAAAAAGTTCTTTTTTTGTAAATATTAAATAGTATTTGTGCAAAAAAAGATATTTATTTAAAAAAAAGAAGGCATGCTTCAATTAGTAGTTTATATTGTTTTAGTAGAGTGTAGATTGATAGCCATTATGGCCTTCGTTATGAGTACTATTTTTCACTATTCGATAAATAACCCTATCCAATTTAATGCTGCTTGTTATTAATTGTTCTCCATTTTCCCAGTCATTTTCTTCTGCAATTATTAAATTATACTAGACCACATTGGGTTTTGTGCATTTCCCATAAGTTATTTTTTGTTTT
>JAHDBT010000159.1:8089-14008 GCA_020630215.1 Bacteroidota bacterium | reverse complement strand
TCATTAGTAGCAGCAATTAAATTAAGATCGTTTAATTGTTTGGGATTGGTTAATTCAGAAAATGTTAAATAAACCTTTGTCCCTATTTCATCTTTTGCAGTAGGATTAAATTCGCTAAAAGATTTATTAAAAGCATCAGGAATACTCATTTTATCTTTTAGGCTTAATTCATAAAAACGTTGGGTTAATCGTTCTCCAAATTTTACGCCCATTTTATTTTTAGAACCAATTACATACGGAATTTTAGGACTTAATAATTGGGCTAATTCAAAAGAAAAACAAGCACTCAAAAAACAAAACTTTACTCGTCCATCATAAAAAAGGTTTTTTAATGCGTCATTAGCAATACTATCTTTAAAAATAATTTCGTTGGGTAAACCATGTCCCGAATAGTGAATGTAGTATTCGTCCCAAGGTTCGTTAAATAAAGATTTTAATTCAGAAACTAACTCAGCCGCATTCATAATATTGAGACGACTTATATTTATTCCATTGCCATCATTTTTTTTGATAGCTTCGATCATTTCGTCTTCTGCTTGCTTAATGGCTGCATTTTCCTGATCGCCTATGTTAAATATAAATACTAGTTTTTTTCTCAATGCAAAATTTATTTAGCTGTTTTCAATTTCCGTCTCAATGGCATCCATAAAGGCATCGGCAATTTTTTTGTAGCCATACTTATCGGGATGAATTTCATCGTACCATTCGTCCTTCCGTACTTTACCTCGCATATTTACATAAAAAAGGTTGGCACGCTGTTCGGCAATTTCCGCAAGCATTTCGTTAAAGGTATCTATTAAATAGCGAATTACCTTTTGGCGGTCTTTGGCTTTGGTAATGCCTTGCGCTATCATATGCTTATTGGCCCAACCGTCTTCAATTTCGTCCTTTGATGGATTAGCACGAATATAATCATATCCGTGCAAAAATATTTTAATATTAGGATTTATTTTTTCAATTTCTTCGGAAAAATGAAGGTAGATGCTTTTTAAATTGAAGATTCTTTCTTCAAATGCGATTACATTAACATAGTCCTCGGCAGCTTGCCCTGCTGCGGTATTATCGCATAAAATGTCTTTTATTTCGGGACCAATAATATCGTTGCCACCGCCACTAATTAGTACAAATTGCGGCTTTTCTTCTTGTACAGCTTTTATTAAATCACCATCTGTTTTATATTTTTTCAAAGTATCGCCTGCTGCTGCTAAACTTCTTATGGGGTAGCGATTCATCAGGTGATCGATGGTATCGGTTACTAGTAAAGGAAATAAGAACCAAGAATCTCCTTCGGCTACAATAGTAGGGAGTTGTTGATTGCTACTTTTAAAGGATAAAAATTTACGGTATCGCCAAAAATCAGAAAACTGGTTGGCAATATTAACTATCTGCCCCATTAAGCTTCTTTCTCTTGGTATTTGCGCTTGGCGTTTTAATTTTAATTTTACCTCAAAAGCACCTCCTGTTAAATCGGTTTCGTAGTACAAGACGGCTATAAATGGGGCTAATTGCACATGTTGTATATACGCTTGCCAATTCTTTTTGAGTTGTCCGCTAATAATATTGTAATTCGCATTTTTTAAACTAACCGTTGCTTGGCAAGTACCCCAGTTTACTTTTTTAGGCTGCAATTGGCTAACTTTAACAGGACCTTTATACTCGTCTTCTATGGTGAGTGGCGCAGGTAGTTCTGGCTGGGCAAACTTTTTGATATTGAATTTACGATTGCTATAAATAAATTTTAAAGTATTGCTAACTTTTGGCCAATTGTACACCTCCATATAATTGGTAAAAATAAGAGGGCTGTTTTCGTTTTCGGCTGTTAGATGTTCGTTAAATATTTTGGATTCGCCTTTTTTCAATGCAATGGTTTCGCCTGCAAAAGGGTTGGTATAAATGCCCATATCTGGCGCTAGTATTAATGCGCCAATGTACCAGGGTTTATCTTGGTTGCTAACATTGGTTATTTTTGTTTTATAAATATGATACAAACCTGCCTCTGCACGATTTAAATGTTTTTCAAAGGTGTATTGGCTTTCAGTAATGTCTATCCATTCGTTGGTGTTGTGGGGTTTTATTTCTATTTTAATAGGGGGATTTTGTTTGGCTGTTTCGGGATTGTAAAGTGTTTTTAAATGATGCCAATTATGTATAGACTTTAAAATATCATTTATATAATCTGACAAATTTCGATTTTCATCAAGTGCATCTAATTGCTTGCTAATTGGACGGTAGGGATCGTCGGGCATGGTAAAATATACGAGTTGATTAAAAATGCAAATGTCGAAATGCGAAGCCCTGCCGTTGGTTAAATGAATGTTGTTTTTCTTTTGTAAAATTTTAGTAAGTTCCTTAGTTATTCGGTCGTCGTTATCTAGGTTGTTAATAAAAATATTTAAGGGACTAGTGTTTGTTTTTTTAGTATAGGCATTGTATTTTTTTTTGGTATTAATAGCACTATTTTCAAAAGGGGCATCTTCCAGTTCTGCATAATTAAGATACACTCTTGCTACCTTACTTTTAATGGTTTGCGCTTCTACCTCTACCTGCACTTGCATTCCTTTTTTTATGCCAAACAATGCACCTTGGTTGTAGTGCCATCCTTTACTTTTGTTGTATGCAGCAAATCCTTTTTTAGTTTTATCTTTTACTTTAAAATTGAGCCACGGTGTATTGCTGTTCAGCTTGCCTTGTCCTTGTATGCTTACTACAGGTGTTTGTCGTTCGTTGGTAACCTCTATCATACTAATGCTTGCCCAGCGTTCTATTTCTTGGTAGCTTAATTGGCTTTTACTTGCGTTGAGAAGATCTAATAAATATTGTGTAAAAATACCTCCATTGCGATTTTCCCAAGAAGACTCGCTCGATAAACAAGCGGCAATATGAATATGGTTTTTATGAGGAATAATATCTGCTAGTCGTTTACTAGATAGTTGCTGTACCGTAATGGCTTCGCTAAAACAAAATTGTTCATAGGGGCGTTGCTCAAAAATGTTGCTGATGCGTTTTATTTGTTTCCTCGTTTCTTCCTTAGTAAATCTGCCTGCTTTGGTTATATCTCCAGCGTGGCAACAATCGAAAATGGTAAGAAGGTGTGGGGATTTTTTAAATTGTGCTAGTAAATAGCGAATTTCTTTATCGGCTAAAAAATAACCATTTTTAGAAGAAGGATGACAGACCATACATTCTAATAGTCCATCGTGTTCATCAGAAAAAAGGTCTTCTGTTTTTTCTTGTGCGCCATGGCCTGAGTAGTAAATTAATACCACATCATTGTCTTTAGCTTTTTTTCCTATACTATTAATTTGAGCAATTACTTTTTCTTTTTGTGCTTGTTCATCCGTTAACGTTTTAATATGGATATTTTTGTCTCCACCAAAATGTTTTTTTACAAGAGTGCTTTGTAAATAGGTTTCTATTTTAGCAATATCTTTTAAGCAGCCATTTAAAGCGGCACTGTTCGGATAATCGTTGATGCCTATGAGTAATGCATGTAGTTCCATGTTATAAAATATGAATATTTTGTGACAATTAAAAAAAATACCTAAAGTTATATATTTTGAAATTAAAACAAGTAAGCGAGTGCCTTTTTTTACTAGAGTTTGACTAAGTTTACTTTAAAATAAGGATCTTTTTTATTGCTATTGGCGTTCTATCTCCACTAAAAAACCTCAAAAAGTAAATCCCAGTACGCATACTCGAAATATCCATCTGTCCCTTTATTTTATGCTTTTCAATTTCTTGTAGCACTCGTCCCTTTACATCCAACAATTGCCCCTTATAATTATTGGTTTTACTAGAGCTTGGCAGTTCCCAATAAATAATGTCTCTAGCAGGATTAGGATAAATTTTTACTCCCTTAGCATTTAAATTACCTGCCTCTAATTCTTCTACGTTATCCATTACATCAATTGTTTGTTGGGTAAAAAAACTTAGGCCGCCACGGTAATTACCGACTAGCATTTCTGCTGCGCCATCGCCATTAATATCGGCTAGGGCAAGGCCACCTCTGCCGCCTTCGTTGATGTTGGAAAAATTGTTGCTTACTAGGGTAAAGGTGGACTGGTCTAAATCGGTAAACACATGGATTTTTCCATTGTCTGCTTGGACAAATAAATAAGCTTGAGTTGTACCGTCGGTATTGGTAAAATCGTAAATGTAGGGTGCGCTATATCCAAAGGGAGTGCCTAATTCTTTTACGTCTACCCCTCCCCAAAAATTGTCTATTAATTCAAAACTCAGTGTGCTGCTTGTAGTGCTATTGTTACGGACGTAATTGAGTTTACCCGATTTTTCTCCCACCACTAAATCCAATTGTCCATCCCCATCTACATCGTACACACAAGGAGTTAAAGCGTTTTCAAAGGGAAGTGCAATAAGGGTATCGGGGGAATTAGTCCATTGTATAGGGGCATCTGTAGGAGCGATATTTTCAAAGTATAAAATGTTGCCAATTTCGGTGCCTGCTATTAGGTCCAGGTCACCATCATTATCAAAATCCACCAAGGATGGACATAGTCCAACATGTCCATTGGACTTTAAATTTTGATAATCGTCTGTTATCCAATTAAAACGAGGATTGGTAGTTGTGCCAGTATTTTCGTATAGCTGGAAAGCGGCTTCGTACAACTCTGTTTCAAAATTATAATAGCCGTAATTCCCTACTAAAATGTCTAGTAGTCCATCCCTGTTATAGTCCACCCAAAGGGGGTAGCTTCTTACGCCTGCGTCCATCATATCGCCTAGTAAAAAATCGGTTTGTTGATGTGCTAAAAGGACTTCCTCTTCGTTGCCTATATTTTGGTAATGCCATACTTGTTGCGTGCTTATAGAGTTGCGTTCACTAGGCGCAACCAACATATCTTTTAGTCCATCGTTGTTTACATCTATCGCAAAAGCGGCAGGAAAAATAGGCAGGTTTACGGGCGTATCGTACATTGGGAAATTGGCATCATACAAGAAAGTAGTTGCCTCCATTGGTGTACCTGCATTGGTAATTTTTACGAGGTTAGGAAACGATACATCTCCTAGTATAATGTCTTTATCGGCATCATTATCTAGATCCCAAATTAACATCGACGAACCGCTGTGTACTGCTTGATTGGCTATTTGCGAACTGGGCGCATCGCTAGCAATAAACTCGCCGCAATTATCTAAGGTAATGCCATTATCGTCGTTGTTTTCTCTAAAATGCCCCCAGCATTTGGTGATGCGTTCAAACCAAATGGTATCGTCGGGTGTGCTCGTTAGTTCTTGCGATTGATTCTCGAAATATTCTACATAATTGCCCCCAAAATCAAAAGCCAAAACATCTATATCGCCATCACCATTTATATCTGCAAAACCTGGTATATCTATACTGCTGCCTAAAATATTTATTACACCTGATAAGCCTTGATAAAGTAATCGCTCGGCTACTAGGGTGTAACTTATACTGCCATCTATGTTTCTAGTAGCTTTATGAATGCTTGGACTGGTAATGTTGAAAGTGAAAATATCGGGTAATCCATCTTGTGTATAATCTACTAGTACGACCCAATCGTGTAAACCTTCAGGAAAATAAGAAGCATACTGTGGCGCAAAAGTATAATCAACCTGATTGGGAGTGCCATTGTTTAAAAAGGTCAGTATGTGATTTCCTGCCTTGTCAAAAACAAATAAATCTTCTACGCCATCGTCGTTAAAATCAATGCCTGAGAATTGAGGGTTGTTGAGCCCTCCTACCCAAGCATGTTTTAGCAATACCTCCTCTTTTTGAACAGGGATATTTTCCTGTCGTTCAAAAGGTGCGACTTGTGCCAAGAGGAAATGGGAAATGCTTATTAAACATATCCCTGTTAACAAAAAGGATTTAAAATGCATAATGGTGGTTTTTATTGGGTTCTACAAAGTTGGTTATCCCTACAGGAATTTATTCTAATT
>JAHDBT010000159.1:1899-7989 GCA_020630215.1 Bacteroidota bacterium | reverse complement strand
TACTTTCTACAAAAATACCTGCTACTTTCTACAAAAAAGAATTGGTATCTTTGGAAACTAAACTAACAAAAAAGGAAACAATTATCTGGTGTTTCTCTAACATTTATGCTGTTATTGGTAGCTAATTTACTTTTAAGGTTACCATTATAAGGTCAAAATCCTTGTTGCGAATTTTAATTAATGGTTCCTGTTTTAAAAGACATCTCCTTATTCCATTTCCCATTTATCTTCTATCATTAAAAAGTTTTCCGTATATTTAGCCAACACAGTACAGACTAAGTAACAACAAACAATATGGTAGCTTTTCAAGATAAAAATGCGAGTAAAAGTAAAGTCAACAAAAAAGTATTACTCGAAGCATTTCGGCTAATGGCAACTGCCAAAAGTATGAGCGAGTTGTACGAAAAAAATGCGAAGTTTACCGCCAAATATGTACATGCAACCTCTAGGGGACACGAAGCCATTCAACTGGCTTTGGGGATGCAATTAAAACCTCAAGATTTTGTTTCGCCCTACTACCGAGACGATAGCATTTTACTAGGTATTGGCTGCCAACCGTTTGATTTAATGCTGCAACTCCTAGCCAAACGAAACGATCCTTTTTCGGGCGGACGCACCTATTATGCACATCCAAGTTTACGGGATGACGACAAACCTAAAATTACCCATCAATCCTCTGCAACAGGTATGCAAGCCATTCCTACAACGGGCATTGCAATGGGCATACAGTACAAGGAAAAACAAAAAATAACTGACTATAAAAGAGGGCAAGTCAAACCTGTTGTTGTTTGTTCTTTAGGCGATGCATCTATTACGGAAGGGGAAGTATCGGAAGCTTTTTATATGGCCGCTCTTAAACAATTACCTATCCTATATTTAGTGCAAGATAATGAATGGGATATTTCGGCACATGCCAGCGAAATACGAGCAATGGATGCCACCCATTATGCCAAAGGTTTTAAAGGAATAGAAGTACGTACTATTGACGGCAGTAATTTTATAGAAAGCTATTTGTGTTTAAAGGAAGTACTTGCAACTATCCGCAAAGAACGTCGTCCTTTTTTAGTACATGCAAAAGTGCCGCTGCTTAATCACCATACCTCTGGCGTACGTAAAGAATGGTACCGAGACGACCTAGAAGAACACGCCAAAAGAGATCCTTATCCCAAATTAATACAGCAATTATTAGCCTCAGGCGTTTCCCAAAAACAAATCGACAAAATAGTATTGGAAGCACAAGCACAAGTTGCTCATCAATTTGAACTCGCCAAAAACGAAGAAGACCCTCGCCCCGAAGATTTACACCAACACATTTTTGCTCCTACCCCCATTACCCAAGAAAAAGGCAATAGAAAACCAGCCAATAAAGCAGCAACCGTAATGGTAGATTGCGCCCTTTTTGCCGTGCGAGAACTCATGGAACAACACCCCGAATGTTTGCTATACGGACAAGACGTAGGCGGACGATTAGGAGGTGTTTTTAGAGAAGCTGCTACCCTAGCCCAAACTTTTGGCGACGACCGAGTTTTTAATACGCCCATACAAGAAGCCTTTATTATTGGCAGTACGGTAGGCATGTCGGCAGTAGGTTTAAAACCCATTGTGGAAGTGCAATTTGCCGATTATATTTGGCCAGGACTCAATCAGTTGTTTACCGAAGTAAGTCGTTCCTACTATTTATCTAATGGCAAGTGGCCCGTAAGTTGCATCATTCGTGTGCCTATAGGGGCATATGGAAGCGGCGGTCCGTATCACTCTTCTAGCATTGAGTCGGTGGTGTGTAATATACAAGGCATTAAAATTGCTTATCCTAGCACGGGTGCCGATTTAAAGGGCTTGATGAAATCGGCTTTTTATGATCCCAATCCTGTAGTAATTTTTGAGCATAAGGGATTGTATTGGTCAAAAATAAAAGGAACAGAAAAAGCTAAAACGGTAGAGCCAGATGAAGACTATGTGGTACCTTTTGGGAAAGCTCGTATTGCTCTAGCTGCTACTCCAGAGAAAGTTGAGGAAGGTGATAGCATGACTGTAATTACCTACGGCATGGGCGTATATTGGGCAACAAACGCCGCCAAAAAACACAAAGGACAAGTAGAAGTAATAGATTTAAGAACCCTCCACCCTATTGATATGGATGCGGTTATTGCCTCCGTAAAAAAACACAACAAATGTTTGGTCGTTACCGAAGAACCTGTAAACAATAGTTTTGCCCAAAGTATTGCCGCACGCATTCAAGAACAATGTTTTGAAATATTGGATGCACCGGTGCGGGTAATTGGTTCGGAAAATACGCCTGCCATTCCACTTAATGCTACGTTAGAACATACTATGATTCCTAATATTGATAAGGTGGAGAAGGTAATTGCGGAGTTGTTGGCTTATTGATAGTGGCCAGTTTTCAGTAGTCAGGGGTCAGTGATATGCTGGTGATTTTTTAGTGGTCAGTAGTCAGACCGTTCGCTTCGCTCTCTGCAAGCGGTCAGAACGCTGCGCTGTTAGTTTTTTGCTGGCGATTTTTTTTAGGGGGTAGAGAAAATTCATGAATTTTCTCTACGATTAACCCATAATAGGGCAACTATTATTTTTGTTGTTGCCGTTTTTTTTTTCGATGCAAAGAAAATTCGGAAATTTTCTCTACGGTCATCCCTTGTACAAGCTATTCCAATTAAACACTTCTTACCCTTTACCAGTCCAATAAACAAACGGGGTTTGATTAATGCTATACATAGCTATTTTTTCAGATAAGTAGTGACGCACAGTTACTTCCTTCATCTAAAAAACAAATACCCACCTTAAAAAAAAAGTCCACCCTGTTTTTCTATTTTTTCACAAAACTTCATTAGGTATGAAAAAGTATTTTGTGCTATTCTTGGTTTGCTGTTTTGTAGGCATTGCTTGTTCTAAAGTGCCTATTACAGGACGTAAACAATTAAACCTGCTGCCCGAAGGGCAATTAACATCTATGAGTTTAACATCTTATAAGCAGATGTTGAACCAGAGTCAGGTAGTTAAAAGTGGCAAAGATTTAGAATCGGTTAGGCGAGTTGGAAACAATATTTCTAAGGCAGTAACACAGTATTTGCAACAACATAAAATGGGCGACCGTGCTAAGGATTTTAAGTGGGAATACAATTTAATTAAAGAGGATGTAGTAAATGCTTGGGCAATGCCTGGTGGTAAAGTGGCCGTTTATACTGGCTTGTTACCTGTGGCACAAGACGAGGCTGGATTGGCAGTAGTGATGGGTCATGAGGTAGCACATGCAATTGCAAGGCATGGTAACGAACGAATGAGCCAGGGACTATTACAACAGTTAGGTGGGCTTGGTTTAGCGATTGCACTTCACGACAAACCTGCCGAAACACAAACGCTATTTAATACGGCTTATGGGGTCGGTTCTACGGTAGGTTTAATGTTGCCTTTTTCTCGTAAACACGAAAGCGAAGCGGATGCAATGGGATTGGTTTTTATGGCAATGGCTGGTTACGACCCTGCAGCGGCTCCTGGCTTTTGGCGACGTATGTCGCAAGCAAGTAAGGGTGGAGCACCTCCTGAGTTTTTAAGCACACACCCTGCACATAGTACTCGTATTGCCAATTTAAATAAGCTTATCCCTAAAGCAAAAAAATACTATAAAAATCCGCAGGTAATTGCTAATATGAGTGGCGATAGTAAATCTGCTCCTACTACAACAGCGCAAAAACCAGTTCCTGCTAATACGCCTAATCAGGGAGGTACGCAGCAAGGCGGCAATGGTAATGGTACTGGCACTAATAGCAGAGGCGGCACTAACACCAGAGGTGGCACTAACGCACTTGACGCTGGTAATGGCACTACTACTCCTACACCAGGTCCTAAAAAAGGTAAGGTTAAGGTTAGAGAATATAAAAAACCGAAGTAGCTTTTTTTTTGTAGAAAGTACTTTTGTAGAAGGTAGAAAGTAAAAAACGCATCAGAAATAATTTTCTGATGCGTTTTTTTATGGTGTTTTTAGAAGGGGGAATAGATAAATGTAAAGCTATTCTTACCTTCTACAAAAGTACTTTCTACTTTCTACAAAAAACTAAACCACCACCGTATGTTCGGCTATTACTTGCTTTAGTTCGTGTAAGGGACGTACGCCTGATTGTCGCCATTTCATTTCGCCATTTTTAAACAGCATTAGTGTGGGTACGCCTTGTATGCGTAAGGCTTGTGCTAGAGCTTTGTTTTCATCAATATCTATTTTAATAACAAAGGCGGTATCTCCTATTTCCTTTTTTAGATTGTCCAAAATAGGAGTCATCATTTTACAAGGGCCGCACCAAGTAGCAAAAAAATCAATGAGTACGGGTTTGTCGCCGTTGATTAATTCTTTAAAGCTTATTTTTTGTTCCATGTTATTTAATTTGTGGCAATTTAGCAAAGGACTTATTGTTCCTCTAAAGCAATTACCTATCCGTAAAAGTACAATTTAATATTAAATGGTAAATTCTAGTATTTTAAGCATTTCAATTGTCCGAACGCTTACCTTTTGCAAGGTAGGTTTTAAATTAAAAGGTGTCCAATGTTTTTTCCGATTCTTTTTTAGGGATATTTAAACCGTGTAAACTTTGTTTCACAAAAGTATCGGGAAAATGCTCTATATCAGGGAAACCCAGTTCTATATCCCTGCCGTCGTGGGGAATATAGTTGGTGCCAAAGAGGTAATCCCAGATACTTAGGGTAAGTCCAAAATTTACGCCAAAACGTCTTTCATCGGGTAAATGTTTAGCGTGGTGCCATATATGCATTTGCGGATTATTGAAAATGTATTTTAATGGTCCTAGTGGCAAGATGAAATTGGAGTGGTTAAAATGCCCTACGCTAAGGGTAAATAAATGTACCACAAAAAAGTCGTCAATCCCAAAACCAATCATGGCAAGGGGGATGTATTCTAAGGTTCGGTATACTACGTTTTCCATCCAATGGTAGCGCAAGTGTGCAGCAAAACCCATTTCCTGTACCGAGTGATGTACTTTGTGAAACTCCCATAAGGTATCTACCCGATGTAGGAGTCGATGGATGTTCCATTGCACAAAATCACGTACAATAAAGAGGGTAAATAATTGCAACCAAACGGGCCACGAGCCTACTTGTAAGGCTACTAAATTGGTAATGCCAAAAGCTCCTGCTAAAAAATCGTTAAATAAATTAACCACTACATCCGAAGCGGCATTGTAAATAATTAAGGAAAATAAAAAGAAGTTGAAAAACATGTAAAAGAAATCCAACCAAAAATCTTTTCTAAACCTTGCTTGTTTTTTACGCCACGGTTTAATCCCTTCTAACACGAAAAAAAATAAGGACACGCCTAGCAGCCAATAAAAATAATTTTTCCAATGCGGATGTGTTATTTCATTAAATAAATAACCCGCATAGTTTTGGTACGCTTGTACAAATATGTCGAAATATTTTTGCACTTTTTATGTTTTTTCGTGAACAATGAATTGCTGATATTTTTATTCTTCCTCTACCGTTTACTTTACTTAGTAAACAAGGGTTCAGCGCAGACTTACTATTTTTCAAAAAAATAGTAAGTCTTAAAGATTAAGAATATTATCATCAAAAAAAATGGCAATATTAATCCAAATAACCCTAGATACCCTAAAAAAGTAAGTATAAAAAAACAGCATAGCTCCAATAGTTGTATACAACCAAGTGCGACTAACATAACCGTATAACAATAAGGATACGCCTAAAGATAAGAAAAGTAATACACACGTTAAGCCATAACTTACAAACATAGCCCCAAAATAAAACCCTGGCTCAATTACAAAATCTTGGTTGCAATTGGTACATCGCTTGGGCATGTTTGCAATCTCGTTAATATTAATTAAACTCGGATTGGTAAACATATTTGCCTCTCTACAATTAGGACATTTGAGGGTGATAATGCTTTTTAATACTTTAAACATATTTGGAAAGATATGGTTTTATTAATCCTGCTTTAATTTAACATTTAAATAGACAAATGGTGTAATTATTAGGTTATTCTTCTAATTATCACTTCAACTCATTAATAATCAAATATTTTTATAATTATTCGTATCGAATTTTTATAAAAAA
>JAHDBT010000159.1:0-1799 GCA_020630215.1 Bacteroidota bacterium | reverse complement strand
CGTTTTATCATGGTGTACATTTCGGTTTTGGTAATTGGTACGCCTTGAATTTTATTAAATGTATGTACATCAATTAAAAATTCGCTGCGAATAATTTTGGAGAGTTGGCCGTTATTAATTTCTGGGATAAATACTTTTTTGTATTGTTTTAATAATTCGCCCAAATTTTTGGGGAAGGGTTTTATATAGCGTAAATGGGCGTGTGCTACACTTTCTCCTTCTTTTAATAAATCGCGCATGGCAGATTTAATTGCGCCGTAGGTAGAACCCCATCCTAGTATTAACAATTCTCCTTTTTCTGGACCGTCTTCTAATTTTTGTAGCGGGATAAAATCGGCAATTTTGGCTACTTTGGCTTCCCGTATTTTAATCATAAATTCGTGGTTAGCGGGGTCGTAAGATACGTTGCCCGTTCCATCTTCTTTTTCTAATCCGCCTAGGCGATGTTGTAGGGTTGGCGTGCCGGGTTTTGCCCATTCTCGTACTAGGTTTTCGTTTCTTAAATAGGGTAAATATTGTTCGGTTTCTACATCAGCTAATGGCTTTTTAAATTCCACTTTTATAGGGGCAATATCCGCTGCTTTTGGAAACTTCCACGGTTCGGCACCGTTGGCAATATAGCCGTCGCTTAGTAAAATAACGGGGGTCATGTGTTCTAGGGCAATGCGGCAGGCTTCAATGGCTACCTCAAAACAATCGGCTGGCGAGTGACTGGCAATTACAGGCATTGGGCATTCGCCATTACGTCCGTAGAGGGCTTGTAGTAAATCGGCTTGTTCGGTTTTGGTGGGTAAGCCTGTTGAGGGGCCGCCTCTTTGCACATTACAGACTACCAAAGGCAATTCTAAAATAACGGCTAAACCAATGGCTTCTCCTTTAAGGGCTAAACCAGGTCCCGAAGTTCCTGTTACGGCTAGGTCGCCACCATAGGCTGCTCCTAGCGCAGAACATACGGCTGCTATTTCGTCTTCGGCTTGAAAAGTTTTTACGCCGTAGTTTTTATGTTTAGATAAGCCGTGCAAAATATCGGAGGCAGGGGTGATGGGATAAGAGCCGTAGAATAAGGGCAGCCCTGCTTTTCGGGAAGCGGTGATTAGCCCAATTACTAGAGCATCGTTTCCTTTAATGCTGCGGTAGGTGCCAGCAGGCATTTCGGCAGGGTTTACTTGGTAGCGAGTGGTAAAGGTTTCGGTGGTTTCGCCATAGTGATAGCCTGCTTTTAGGGCTTTGCTATTAGCGGCTAGAATGTCGGCTTTCTTTTTAAATTTTGTTTCTAAAAAGTTAAGGGTGTTGTCCATCTTGCGGTTGTACATCCAATATAAAAAACCTAGTACAAACATGTTTTTAGAACGGTCTTTTTCTTTTGTTCCTAGCGGCGATTCTTTTAGGCATTCGCGGGTGAGTTTGGTAATATCTATTTGGTAAACCGTATAGTTGGCGAGGCTATCATTTTCTAGCGGATTTTCTCCGTCGGCTATTTTGGCGAGGCGTAGGTTTTTGCGGTCGAAGCCATCGGTATTGGCAATAATTACGCCTCCTTTTTTTAAATTGCCTAAGTTAGATTTTAGGGCGGCGGCATTCATGACTACTAGCACATCGTACTCATCGCCAGGTGTAAAAATGCTGCGGCTACCAAAGTGCAACTGAAAGCCCGACACGCCTGCGAGTGTTCCTTGTGGCGCGCGTATTTCGGCAGGAAAATCGGGGAAAGTAGCAATATCGCTGCCTGTAAGTACGGTATTGTTGGTAAACTGATTGCCCGTAAGCTGCATGCCGTCGCCCGAATCGCCAGCAAATTT
>JAHDBT010000158.1 GCA_020630215.1 Bacteroidota bacterium | reverse complement strand
CAAAACGTATCTAATTTTCAAACCCCTGAGTCAGTAATGGCTTAGGGGTTTTTTAGTTTATTTTTGCACTATTCCAATACTTAAAAACAAAAAGGTATTTCATGAAAATATAGATCTTTTTTACACATCTATGTAATGTCATAAAATTGCTTAGAGCATTGTGGTACTTTACTAAGTAATTTATAGCACAAAATAAACACCAAAGTACAAACAAAACTGTACAGATTATCTTTAAAATCTTACATAAATAAAATCATAA
The DNA here is from genome assembly GCA_020630215.1 of Bacteroidota bacterium. Lineage (GTDB taxonomy): Bacteria > Bacteroidota > Bacteroidia > Chitinophagales > UBA2359 > JAHDBT01. Next base: position 13,756 of record JAHDBT010000158.1, on the reverse strand, counting down.
TTAATAAATCCTTTTTTGAGTTTTAGCAATACGAACAGCCTATATTTTTATTGCAAAAGCATTTTACTTTTAATAATTTGACCTGTATATACATTTTAATTTGTCACAAATGTGTTATATTAATGTAAAAGCCAAGTAAGAATCATCCTTTTTCGTTCAAAAGCTAGCCTAAATTGAAAATACTCATTCAACTCCCTTTAGTAGCCATAAATCCTAGTAAAAATGGCTGTTCCCACTTGTTTCTCGGTCTGTATAAGCCTTTTGTTTTTAAAGAAATCTCTTGCATCTTTCCTCCAATATGTTCTGCAACTTTTGTTTTTTTCAATCGTACAAGTTTGCATAACAACTAAACCAAAAACTATATCTTTTGAACCGCCTTTTTTAAAGCTTTCCTAGTTCTATTTTTAGAAAATTCTCAACCAGTAAATTAGTCGACTTCACATTATTAAAAATGCTTTTTAAAAACATTAATTAAAGCACTTGGTAACAAGAAGTTTATTTTTGCTATAACTAACAATGATACTTGATTAATTTCAAACTCTAAAAATTATTCTCTTTTCTCTCAACCACCCCCCTTATAACTAAACACATGTAAGTAATTTTAATTAAAAAATTACGCTCTTTTCTCTCAACCACCCCCCTTATAACTAAATACATGTAAATAATTTCAATTGAAAAATTGATCTTCTTTCTCTCAACCACCATCCCTTACAACCAAATACATATAAATAATTATTAATTATAAAACAGCCCCTTTCTTTTTATGTAAATACATAGCTTATCCCTATGTAATTACTATTTATTTTTTTAACTTAAAACGACATTTAATGTTCCAAGTTCGACATTTAGCTAAAAGTATAGTAACTGTACTTGCTTTACTATGCCTAAGCTACTTAGGAGTTAATGCCCAAAATGGCTATACATCTATGGTAGACCTTAGAGGCGTTGTTGGAGAACCACAACCCAACAGTATTGTTTTATGTGGCGAGTCAGATACCCTATCTGTAATTATTGCCGCTACCGACGTAATTAGTGATGTAACATTCACCGTACATTTACCCTCAAATGTTTATTGGGATGGATATATAGGGGGTGTGGACCAAACAGGTTTTCCCGTTGTTTTTCCTATTGCAGATGCAAGTACTTCGGACCCTGTTTTTGAAATGCCTGATTTAACCGACCAAACTTATGTGAAGGTTTATTTTACAGTAAAGGCAGACTGTGGGCTTGCGAGTACGCTACAAGCACAACAACCCATTTATATTGACTACGAAACCAATTATACCGACCCCAACGGTACAGGAGGTAGCGATACTTATACACCTTTCCAAGAGTATAATACTTCGTTTTTTACACCCGTAGTTAATATTACCAATATTAATCCGCCTTTCGCAGCTATCCCTGCCGATTTAAATGCGAATAATCAATTAGTAAGAGATATAACCGTAAGCCAAAATGGGATTAATGCCTATGTAGACAATATCGTTTTTTCTGATAATTACGATGGTTCCGCTGCAACATTAGTAGACCTTTTGGTGAATGGCGTTTCTTTACCTACAAGTGCTTATACCGATACAGGAGAAGAGTATACAATAGACATTGATTTAATGGAAATTTTAGGTATTCCCGTTTTAGCCGAAGACCAATCTATTGTAATTACAGAAATTTTTGACTTAATACCTGCCTGTAACGGTAGTGCCTATACACACATTTACAATTCTGGTTTCGAATGTAGAGAACAGGGACTTTATTGCGCTGGTGACTCAGAAGTAGCTTTAGATGAATTTGCAGACGGTATTGTTCCAGATGTAAATTTTGAAGCGACCTACGGACAAATGCGTCTTTGTCCAGAACCAACCGATCAAAATACACTTATTAATATAGAAAACACCTCCTTTGCAGCAAGTGCTTTTGAAGAACCTCATGCTTACCTATCAGATATTATAGTAGATTTTCTTATTTTGAATGAAGATGATGAACCTGCTTTTAATTGGTGTAAAATGTTTCCTAATGATGAAGTATTACTAACTGCTGATGGCGGATTAACCTATTTCACTTATCCACTAATTTTAGATTCTATTCAAACAGTTTACAATGGTGTTCCTTATACCGAATATTATACTTATCAAATAAATTTAAGTAATGCCAATAGTGCTGCCATTGCTGGTACGGGCATTTTACAAGATTTAGATGGAGATGGCTTTGCCGATGATTTACCTTATGGTACTTCCTTCGCAATAAGCTACCCCAACGATATTTTTGCAAATAATGGTAATAATAATAACTATTTAGATGAAACCTCTTGTTACCATTACCGATATATAAACTGGTGTAATCCTGAAGATGTAAAATTAACCTACAATGCATGTGGACAACAGTTTGAAACTTACGAATACTTTGATTTTCCCTACTTAAGTACGCAAACAGTTCCAACATTAACACAAACTGTTTCTTGTGGTAGTTCCTATAGGTTTGAAGTTTGTTTTCGTTCTTATGAATCAGATATGATACAAGAATGTGCTGGTTCTAATGATTTATATTTAGACTTAGATTTTTCTGTTCCTGTTTCAAGTATCACAGATGTAGAATTTGGCAATGTAAATTTAGGCACTTCCGAATACAACTACGATGCTACTACACAAAGCATGACCGTAAGCCCCAACAATAATCAAATACATTATAATGATAGTTATCCTTATAAAAACTTTTGTTTTGAAGTAGCCTTCACCATTCCACCAGCCGAAGAAGTAGGTAATGGCGTTGATGTTGATTACGTAGTAACCTACGATTGTATTAGTGCAGATGGTGCTTGTAATGTATCGGCAGATTTTTGTGGCAATCGCTCTGCAGGAAATGCTGGATGTGGTGGACTTACCTGCGAAATACAAACCATCGACTTAGACATAACACGTATTACTAAAGGATGGACAGACGAAAGCATGACCACACTTATTGATGATGCAGATATTGGCAATTATATCATGCCTTGCGATTCTATTAGAATTACAACCGTAGGGCAAATTGTTGCAGATGGGGTAGACGATATCGTTTTAGCTTTAGGTGACCCGCATAGTAGCTCTTATGTAACTAATATCCTTTACTCCCCATTCTCTAATGCTACCGCCACCCTATACGATGAAAATGGTGTGCAAGTAGCTACCTGCGATGATGTGCAAATTGGTGGACCTCAACCAATGACTAGCACCTTTACTAATGCATTCTTACAAAATACTTTCCGTCCAGATGCGGCTGTAAACCTTGCCTGCCTTAACACCATTGCCAATACAGGCTATACCATTGAAGTTACCGTAGATTACAAAATGCCTAAGTCTTATCCTAATTTTTATAACCCAGGTACGTATGGCGCAGCTATCGAAACTTCAGGCTTCTATTCTCTTTTTGGTACACAACCAACATTTGTATATGATGCCAATAATGACGAAAATGATTTACATTCCATGCAGTTTTGTCCTAGCCCAGGACCTCGTACTGATGACATCGACATGTATTCTACCTCTTTTCAAATAAAAACAGATAATGATGTTACAGTTAATGGATGTAGTGTTACCGATTCGCTCTACCTATTTAATCAATGGGCTTCTACCTTTTCGGGTACAGGCCCTTGGGATACAGAATACCGTCCTTGGATTGAATGGGACTCTATTGGCGTGATGTTCCAAATAATAGATAACAACTTTGACTTTAATCCAGTTATTTCTATCACAACACCTGATGGTACACATTACCATGATGTGCCTACTACTTATAATTTGGTAAACGAAGTTGTAATAGGAAGTTATTATACCTCTCAAGGGGAAGCTCATAATTTATACTTGCCAGTATATTGGATAGACCAAGCTTTTCTGCAAAGCATTCATAAACCAGCCATAAACGATCCGTTCGCTATTGGTATTAGTGTTACTTATGATATTCCTGATGAGTGTGCAGATGATAATACAATGGTTTCGCATGATATTTTTGCCTATTATTCAGAATTTGCTTATGCTAAAGACTGGTGTGCCGACTACTGCGCCGCCTCAACAGTTAGAGTTCGGTATAAAGGCCCACACGTTAGAGATAATTTTGAAGGAGGTTCTTCCGACCCAGGCATTGTGGTTACCGCAACCAATCCTGTGGTAGTTGCTTCTTCCGATGTTGTTCGTTTTCCTATAGAAGTTTGTAACAATACAGGTGCAGTTTATGATGCAGAATTTACATGGGCAGGATTCCAAATGGATGCCCTAGATTATGAACTCTTACAAGTATATGATATGGATAATGGCGGTGTTCCAGCCACTTATTCTATCCCTAATATTGCCAATAGTAATTACGAAGAAGGCATTATAGAAATTGGTGATTTAGCCTATGGTGCTTGTAGAAACTTTGAAATAGAAATACGCATCCGCGATTGTAACCCTACTGAAATTCAATTATGGGCAGGTGAGCAATGTAATGGTCGTTACCCCGACTCTCCTAATGAAGGATACTTTGAGGAAATTACTGATTTTGGTGGTGTTCCTGCTATGAACATTTACTCTACTTGGCGACCACTTCAAACTTATAATTCCTATGTTAATAATCCCAACCATACCACCTCCACCACTTACAGTTCTCCAACAGATGTTTCTTACAACTGTTTTGATGATGAAGGATTACAATTAATTACTGTGCTTCCTAGCGAAGTGCAAGTAAACATTTTAGAAGAACCAGCCTACTTATCACCACATTGCCAAGTAGCAACTTACACAATGGAGGTAAAAGCAGTAAGGGAAGGCCCTGTAGGCGGTATTCAAACTTATGTTTACTTACCCTTAACAGGCGGTATTACCTTAGTACCAAACAGCGAAGCTTACCAATATCCTGCTAGTAACTATCAAGATATGACGCTTTATACATCTGCTGGCATTAGCTTAACTCCAACGGGCGCAGTAACTACCGACGGTATCGAGTATTTAGTAGATATTTCTAGTATTGTAAACTTACCAGGTATTATAGAAGACCCCGATAACCGATTCTATTTTACCTTTGATATTATTACCGATTGTAATTACGAATCAGGAGGTTTTGTTAAAACCTTAGCAACAGGTACCAACGGTTGTGGCATTGGCATTCAGTCCGAAGTAATTGCCAGTAATCCTTATTACGTAGAAAACACCGATCCTAAACAGTTTAACGAGTACATTACCATTATTGAAGGCGAACCTTTTGAATGTACCAACCAAAATAGTTTTGTAGTAAGCCTATTCGATTTAAATACAACCATTCCAGTACTTACTAATGAACAAGCCTGTGTTACGTTTCCACAAGGATTAGAATATCTAGCAGGTTCGGTACAACCTATTGCCCCTAGCGGCTGGGATATTAATACCTCCCTTACTACCGAAATGGTTAATGGATTAACCCGTATTTGCTTCGATATGCCTAGTGACCATGGCGGCTTCATGAAATTTGAATTTGATACAGAAGCCAACGCTTGTGGCGGCACCTTCCTATTAACTACCAAAGCTTTAGTAGAAAGCGATTGTGCAGGACAAATATGTGATTTAGAAGTCGTTACCAATATTGGTCAAGAACACGAAATAACCATTCCGCCTTACTACAGCGTAATTGATTTACAAGCAGCCGTAAGCGCAAACCCTAGCTGTACAGGCGAAGATGTAGACATGGATATTACCATACAAAATAATTCTAATGTTCCTGTAAATGGAAATACAACCCTCACCGTTTGGTTAGATGCCAACCAAAATGGAAGTATCGACCAAGGCATCGACCTTAACCTAGCTACACAACCATACACAACGGCTATTCCTCCCAACGGAACCATTAGCTTTAGTGATATGTTTGGGGTGCCTTATGGCGCATCTTGTAACTTAGTAGTAGAAATCACTTCCGACGAATGTGCCTGCCAAGTTTTAACTGCACCTATTACAAACGTAGATATGTCGCTGCCTGATTTTGTAACTGCTCCAAACGAAGCATGTTTCAGTAGTAGCTACTCCGAACCTTTAAATCAAATCGAATTATTCGACAACTGCTTATTACAAGCTTACAACTTTGATCCCGCTACAGACATCACCGTAAATCAAACTGCTGGTGATTATGTGGCTACAGCTATCACCTCTAACAATGGCACTTATTATTTAGATATTAGCTATGGTAGTATACCTAATTTAGTTGCTTTAGATGTGTTAGTAGATATTAATACCAACTGCGGAACAGTTACGGATACCATTCAAATTATTCGACTTAATAATGGTGCTGCTTTAACCATCTCTTACAATGAAGATGCCCCACAAGATTGTACAAGCGAAGTTGAGTGTTACGAATTAACGCCAACACTTGCTGGCTTTGAAGGATTAGAAACTTATTTAAGCAATGTACAATGGAGTCCTAGCACAGATTTGAGCGATCCAAGCATCTTAAATCCAACAGTATGCCCAACTGCTAATCGTACTTATACTTTAACTTTCGATATTGGTACCATCATCTCGTGCCCTTACGAAGCAACAGTTGATGTAATAACTACGCCTAACACTTATGAATACAACATAGATTTAGGCCCAGACCTCAACATGATTTGTGGTACTGATGCCGTAAGTAGTACTAATAACATTGAGGTGGTACAAGGAGCAACTTATTCTTGGACACCAACAATAGGTATCAGCAACCCAACAATTCTAAATCCTTCTTTCAGTCCTCAAACAAACGAGGTTTACACCTTAAATGTAAACTTGCCAAATGGCTGTTCAGCTTCCGACCAAATAGCTGTAAACGTAACAGGTGTACCTACCGCCGATTTTATGGTAGAGGGTAGCTGCGATGACGTAACAAATGGTAGCATCGACCTAAGCATAAGTGGCGGTGTTCCTCCTTTCTCTTTTGCTTGGTCAACAGGCGATTTAACAGAAGATGTAAATAATCTATCGCAAGGGCTTTACGCCGTATTTATTACTGATGCCAATGGATGCCAAATTTATGAACAAATAGAAGTTGGCCCAGATGAGCTTCCAATTATTAGCAACCAAAACATTACTTTATGTAGTGCCGATGTTGCCGAATTAAGTTTAACAACTTACGAAAACGATTTAAATACAAATGTTCTAACAGGTACTTTTGTTTGGTACGATGCCGACCCTAACGCAGGAGGTAATTTATTAAGCAATACAAATATTACACCTACTAACGGTGCGGTTTACCATACCATATTTACCAACCAAAGAGGCTGTGAAACACAAGGAACGCTAACTTTTACCATCAACGAATCGCCTGTTGTTGCACTAGCAGAAGATGGCATTATTGATATTTGTGATGGTGATACCCAGGCAGTATTGTCTGCAACAGGAGGTTTTACCAACTACACTTGGTATCGAAATAGTACAACACAAGTACAAACAGGAACTAGTAATACTTATACTGCTTCTATTGCAGGCGATTATTTTGTAGTTGTTACTAGCGCAAATAATTGTAGCACTACATCTACCATTGCAACTGTAGTAGTAAACACTCCTCCTAACCCAGGTATTCAATTTAGCGACCCATTAACGTTCTGTGATGGCGACGAAACGGTATTAACCGTTACTTCGGAATATGATAACTACCAATGGTACCTAGCAGGCACTGAAATTAGCGGAGCTACAACAGGTGCTTTAACCGTTACTACCGCAGGCACTTATTCATTAGTTGTTACTGATGCAAAAGGATGTACAGGCGAATCATTAGATATTACCGTTACGGTTAATCCTAATCCAACTCCAGCCTTAGCTACCGAAGCACCTACTACTTTCTGCGATGGCGGAACCGTAACCATTACCGCAGATGCTGGCTACGATTTATATCAATTCTACTTAAATGGAGCTACCTTAATACAATCAAGCGGAACTAATACTTATACCGCTAATCAATCGGGCAGCTACACCGTAATTGTTACCGACGCAAACGATTGTTCTGGTGTTTCGGAAGCAGTTACAGTAGTTGTTAATCCTTTGCCCGAACCAAGCGTTGCGGCAGCAGGCGAAACAACCTTCTGTGATGGTGGCAATGTTGATTTAACCGCAACAGCAGGTATGGCTACTTACCAATGGTATTTAAATACCTCTCCTATTACAGGGGCTACTAGTGCTACTTATACTGCTACAAGTAGCGGCGATTATTACGTATCAGTAACCGATAATAATAACTGTGGCGCAGCTTCTGCCCCTACAACGGTAACCGTAAATACGCTTCCTAATCCAGGTGTTCAATTCAGCGACCCATTAACATTCTGTGATGGCGACGAAACAGTATTAACCGTTACGGCTGGTTACGATAGCTACCAATGGTATGCTGCAGGCACTGCAATTGATGGAGCTACTACAAGTACTTTAACAGTAAATACAGCTGGCACTTACACATTAGTAGTTACCAATGCAAACGGATGTACAGGCGAATCATTAGATATTACCGTTACGGTTAATCCTAATCCAACTCCATCCTTAGCTGCCGAAACTACGACTACTTTTTGTGATGGTGGCAATGTAAGCATTACCGCAGATGCTGGTTATGATTTATACCAATTCTACTTAAATGGAACTACCTTAATACAATCAAGCACCGTCAATACTTATATCGCCAATCAATCGGGCAGCTACACCGTAGTTGTTACCGACGCAAACGATTGTTCGGGTATTTCGGAGGCGGTTCCTGTTGTTGTTAATCCTTTACCTGAACCAACGGTTGCCATAGTAGGCGAAACAACCTTCTGTGATGGTGGCAATGTTGATTTAACCGCAACAGCAGGCATGGCTTCTTACCAATGGTATTTAAATGGCGCAACTATTACAGGAGAAACTAGTGCATCATACACCGCTACAACTAGTGGCAATTACCACGTAGCAGTAACCGATAGTAATAACTGTGGAGCAGCAACCGATGCTGTTGAAATTACTGTAAATCCAACAGCAATGCCTAGCGCAGTAGCTAGTGGACCAACAAGCTTCTGTGAAGGAGATGATGTGTTATTAACCGTAACAGGTGCTTATACTACGGTACAATGGTACCAAAATGGGAATAGCATTGCAGGAGCTACTTCTAGCGCATACATTGCTACACAAGCAGGTACTTATACCGTTTATGTAAACGATAGCAATGGTTGTGAAGGTACTTCTGACGGCATCGTGGTTACGGTATACGCATTACCAGAACCTAGCATTACTGCCGAAGGTGGCGAATTAGAAATTTGTGCAGATACCGAAGGCGTTAATTTACAGGCAACTGCAGGCATGGATAATTACAATTGGTATTTAAACGGCATTTCATTAGTACAATCAGGTACGTCAAATATGTATCTAGCTACACAATCTGGCTTATATACTGTTGAAGTTACCAATAGCAATACTTGTAAAAATGTGGCAGCGGCTGTAGAAGTAATCATCAATGATTTACCAAGCCCTATTGCACTAGCAAGTACAAGCACTATTTGCGAAGGCGAATCAACAGAAATTTTAGTAAATACAAATATGAGTGCCTACAACTGGACTCCTAATGATGGCTCTTTAAGTTGTACCGATTGCGCCAATCCAACCGCTACACCAAGCGTTGGCACAACCATATACAGCGTAACCGTAACTGATGAAAATGGATGTACAGGTACAACCAACACCAGTATTACGGTAACTCCATTACCAATTACAACACTAGAAACCTCCGCAACAGCAGTTTGTGAAGGAGAAGAAATTATCATTACAGCTTTACCTGGTTATGTAAATTATAGCTGGTATAACAACAGCAGTATTTTAGTGCAATCAGGTAGCAGTAATACTTATGCTGCAACACAAGCAGGTACTTATACCGTAGTAATTAGCGATAACAAAGATTGCCAAAAAGTATCTGATGAAATTGAAATCATTATCCACAAAAATCCAACACCTGCCGTAGTATTAGAAGGCTTAGGTACTTTCTGTGATGGTGGTTCTGTAAATATAGAAGCAACACCAGGTTTTGATAACTATGAATGGTATATTGACGGAACACTGTATTATACAGGGCCATCTAATGGTGGTATTATAGATGATTTAGAAGGCGAGTTTCAAGTAATTGTTACCGATGCTAATGGATGTACTGGTGCTTCTAATACTGTAGACATCAATATTAATCCTACGCCTAGCCCATCGGTTGCATTAAGCGGCTCAACTAGTTTCTGCGAAGGCGACGACTTAATCCTTTCTGTAAGCGGTGCTTATTCAAATATTCAATGGTATTTAAATGGCGTGGCTATTCCAGGTGCTACTAGTGCGTTCTGGACCGCAACTACCGCAGGTAATTACTCCGTATACGTAAACGATAACAATGGTTGCGAAGGCACTTCTGACGAGGTTACCGTTACTATTTACGAATTACCAAGCGTAAACATCGATGCAGTAGGCGGCAGCTTTGAAGCTTGTGCAAGCGATGGAAGTATTACCCTAACCGCTACAACAGGCATGAGTAACTACGATTGGTTTAAAGATGGCATCGCATTGGTTCAAACAGGAACGGATAATACTCATGTGGCTGCTGCTTCTGGATACTACAGCGTAGTAGCTACTAATGAAAATGATTGTGAAAGCACCAGTACTGTGGTAGAAGTAATTATCAACAATAATCCTACACCAGCTATCAGCGTTTCTAGCAACGAAATTTGCGAAGGAGAAACAAGTAGCCTTTCCGCAACAAGTGGCATGAGTAGTTATGCTTGGAACCCTAGTGCTAATTTAAGTTGTAGCGACTGTGCAAACCCTATTGCTAGTCCTACTGCAAATACAACCTACAATGTAACGGTTACCGATAACAACGGCTGTACTGCAACTAGTAATGTAGTAATAATTGTAAACGAATTACCTAATCCGCAGTTATTAACCAGCTCCATGCAAGCATGTGAAGGCGAGGAAATCATCATCAGTGCTTCTAGTGGATTTGCCAATTACAATTGGTACAAAGATGAAATATTAATTCAAAGTGGAGGAGCTAATACTTTTACTGCTACACAAAGCGGAACTTACCAAGTGTTAGCAGCCAGTTCTAACGGCTGTGAAAACACAAGCGACCCTATCGTTATCAGCATCCATCCTAATCCAGCACCAAGTATTAGCATCATCAGCCAAGGTCCTTTCTGTGAAGGTGGAGAGGTTGCCTTATCTACACAAAGCGGTATGACCACCTATGCATGGTACTACAATGGACAATTAATTGCTGGTGCAACTAGCCATACTTATCAAGCTACACAATCTGGTAATTATGCGGTAATTGCTACCAATGCCTATAGCTGTTCTACAGAATCAGATTTAGTTAGTGTAAACATCAATCCTACTGCTGCACCAGAGGTAATACTTATAGGCGAACCTGTTTTCTGTGAAGGAGAAGAACTCACCTTATCAGTAACAGGTACTTATCCTACTATTCAATGGTACAAGGACGGAACATTAATTCCTGGTGAAACTGCGGCTAGTTTAAGCGTAAGCGACTCTGGTAATTATAGCGTTTATGTAAACGACAATAACGGATGTGAAGGTACTTCTTCGGAAGTAACAATTACCGTTAATCCAACGCCAACCGTAAATATCGAAGCCGAAGGTAATTTAGCTTTATGTGCTGGCAATAACATTGATATTACTGCAGATAGTGGTTTTGCTTCTTATGATTGGTATCGTGGTGCTTCTTTATTACAATCTGGCACTTCTAACGTTTATAACACTAATATAGCAGGCACTTATAATGTAGTAGTAACAAATGCAAATGGCTGTTCGGCTAATTCTAATACGATTACCATAACCTTTAATGGTGTGCCTGTTCCACTTATCGAAAGCAACAATCCTAGCCCTATTTGCGAAGGTGGTGATGTGGACTTAATGGTAACCGCAGGTTTTACAACTTACCAATGGTTCTTTAATAATAGCCCTATTGCTGGTGCTACTACCAATACCTTTAACGCAACAAGCGCAGGTACTTACCATGTAGTAGTAAGCGATAATAATGGCTGCGAAGGTATTTCTTTAGATATGGATGTAAATATGGAGCCTATTGCTACACCAAGTTTAGCAATTGTAGGACCAACAAGCACTTGCGAAGGTGGCACTATTACATTAGCCGCCGAAGGTGGATTCAATAACTACGATTTTTACTTCAATGGTGTATCTTTAGTACAATCAGGCACTAGTGCAACCTATACCGCTAATACTACTGGTTTTTACACCGTAGTAGTAAGCGATGCAAATGCTTGTACCGCAGCCTCTGCACAAGTAGAAGTGATTATTACTAACACACCAACTCCTGAAATTGAGTTAAGTGGAGCAGATAACTTCTGCGAAGGTAGTACAGTAAGTTTATCCTTAGCTCCTAACTATACTACCTACCAATGGTACTATAATGGAACCGCTATTCCTGGAGCTATTACGCCAACTTATACCGTTCATCATGATGGTATATACAGCGTAATTGTTAGCACAAATGATGGATGCGAAGGTGCTTCTGAAGAAGTTAGTATTGCGCTTCATGCTACAACTACTCCACAAATAGTTGTAGCAGGTATACCAACTGTTTGCGAAGGCGAAGCCGTACCACTATCTGTTTTAGGCGATTACACTACTATTCAATGGAGCTTAAATGGCACACTAATCCCTGATGCAAATACAACTACTTATGCTGCTACAGAAGCAGGTAACTATAGCGTATATGTAAACGATGATAATGGATGTGAAGGTACTTCTACGGAAGTGATAGTTAACATCGAAGCAATACCAATTCCTAACATTACCGTAGATGGTCCAAGCGTTTTATGTGCTGGAGAAAGTGTTGATTTAAATGTATCTGGAACTTATGACGAATTAATTTGGATGATGAATGGAGTGCAAGTACAGGCAGGTAACAACACTTATACCGCCACTCAATCAGGTCCTTATACCGTAATTGCTACCACTAGTACTGGTTGTGAAAGTGTTGCCGAAACTGTAAATCTTATTTTCAATCCTGGCCCTTTAGCTACCTTAACGGTAGACAATAATTTGTTAACTTGCGAAAACAGTGACGCAGTAATTACCGCAAACCCAGGTTTTGCAAACTACGATTGGTACCAAGGAGGCACACTCATACAAACAGGTCCAACCAATACCTTAAACACCAGTACACCAGCTACTTATTCAGTAGTGGTAACTGATACAAATGGTTGTTCTAATCCAACAGAAGATATAACCATTACCCTTCAAGACAACCCTCCTCCTAGTGTTGCCATTAACGGAACAAACACTACTTGCGAAGGAGAAGACGTAATATTATCTATTGATGGCGATTACAACAGTATTCAATGGAGTTTAAATGACACGCCTATTCCTGGTGCTACTTCAACTACATTAACCGTTACTCAAGCTGGTAGCTACAGTGTAGAAGTGACAGGCAATAACGAATGTGCTGGCACGGGTGTTTCCGAATCAATAACGGTTAGTTTCTCTACACCTACCATTCCTACCATTGTTCCTAATAATGGAAATGATGCGGTAATTTTATGCGGAGAAAGTGGTGTTGATTTATCTGTAACAGGTGCTTTTACACAAGTAGCTTGGATGTTTAATGGCACACAAGTAAGCACAAGTAATATTTACACCGCTACAGAAATAGGTACTTACACTTTAGTAGCAACCGATGAAAATGGTTGTGATGTAGTTTCTAACGAGTTAGTAGTAACCAAAGAAGAATGTTTCGAGTTAGCAAGTCTAGGCGACACCGTTTGGTATGACGACAACCAAGACGG
>JAHDBT010000157.1 GCA_020630215.1 Bacteroidota bacterium | reverse complement strand
GTACTATTGGACACGTGGATCATGGTAAAACAACTTTAACTGCTGCAATTACTAACGTATTAGCAGGGGAAGGTTTAGCAGAAAAGAAAGATTATGATTCTATTGACGCTGCACCTGAAGAGAAGGAAAGAGGTATTACCATTAATACAGCACACGTAGAATACGAAACAGTAAACAGACATTATGCACACGTTGACTGTCCAGGTCACGCCGACTATGTGAAGAACATGGTTACTGGTGCCGCTCAAATGGACGGAGCTATTTTGGTTTGCGCTGCTACAGACGGACCAATGCCTCAAACTCGTGAACACATCCTTTTAGCTCGCCAGGTTGGTGTGCCTAGAATTGTTGTTTTTATGAATAAAGTGGACTTAGTAGATGATGATGAGTTAATCGAATTGGTTGACATGGAATTAAGAGAATTACTTGATTTCTATGAATTTCCTGGCGATGACACTCCTATTATTGCTGGCTCTGCTTTAAAAGCATTAGAAGGTGATGCAGAACACGTAGCAAAAATCAAAGAATTGATGGCTGCTGTAGATGAATTCATCCCAGTTCCTCCTCGTCCAGTTGACAAACCTTTCTTATTACCTATTGAAGACGTATTCTCGATTACTGGTCGTGGTACAGTTGCTACAGGTAGAGTAGAAAGAGGCGTTATTAATTCTGGCGACCCAGTTGATATTGTTGGTTTACGTCCATTAGACGAAAAAACAATGACCTCAACGGTTACAGGTGTGGAAATGTTCCGTAAAATCTTAGATAGAGGCGAAGCAGGGGAAAATGTAGGTATCCTTTTAAGAGGTATCGATAAAGACGATATCAAAAGAGGTATGGTTATCTGTAAAAAAGATAGCGTTAAACCACACATTCACTTCAAAGCCGAAATCTATGTGTTAAGCAAAGAAGAAGGTGGCCGTCATACGCCATTCTTTAACAGATATCGTCCTCAGTTCTACTTAAGAACTACTGACGTAACTGGTGAAATTACCTTACCTGATGGTGTAGAAATGGTAATGCCTGGTGACAATGTAACAATTGATGTGAAATTAATCTATCCTGTTGCATTAGAACAAGGTTTACGTTTCGCAATCCGTGAAGGTGGTAGAACAGTTGGTGCAGGTCAGGTAACAGAAATCCTTAAATAAGAATAAGGTATTTTTGTAACACGACTTTAAAGCACTTGCTTTAGCCAAGCTTTATTATACAATAACTTATAAATGGGTAGCTACCTAAATTTTAGGTAGCTACTTTTTAGCGAACAAAGGTGTCTATAGTTAGCTATAAAAAATAAAAACATTATTAACCGTACTTTGTGTATGGTAATACCTACTTTTTTATCAGTAGTTAATCAAAAACACTTTCTTTGTTCCTAAACTAAATAGCACACGCTCCATAACAATTAATGATGCCTTTTTTGTTAAGCGTAAAATAATAAGCTTATTGTTTACGGGTGTAGCTCAGCTGGTAGAGCGGCGGTCTCCAAAACCGTAGGTCGCGGGTTCGATCCCTGCCGCCCGTGCAAAAAAATAAAATAAAATGGACAAAGTAAAATTGTATGTTCAGGAAACAATGAACGAATTGCTTTATAAAGTAACTTGGCCCACTTGGGAAGAAGTGCAAAATAGTGCAATGGTAGTAATGATTTCCTCTATCATTTTTTCTCTAATTATTTTTTTAATGGATTTTATCTTTGGAGCAAATCCCGAAAATGGATTCTTCCAAGGTATCTTGTATTATATCTACCAGATTTTTAGATAAATAACATTTGTGTAATGAGCCAAGAGAAAAGAGGTGAACTGAAGTGGTACGTGCTTCGGGTAATTAGTGGGAAGGAACGAAAAATTAAACTCCATATTGACACAGAAATCATGCGGTCTAATTGGGGACACATCGTTACGCAAATACTAGTGCCTACAGAGAAGGTGTATCAAATCAAAAAAGGTAAAAAAGTTATTAAAGAACGTAATTTTTTTCCCGGCTATATCTTGGTAGAAGCAGTTGAAGGTAAACTCAACGGTGATATTATTCAAACAATTAGAAGTATGACTGGTGTGATTAATTTCCTAGGAAAAAATCAACCCGTAGCACTTCGTAAGTCTGAAGTTAATCGTATTTTAGGGAAGGTTGACGAAATGCAAGATGAGAAGGAAAAACTCAATGAACCTTTCTTAGTAAACGAAACCGTTAAAATTATTGATGGCCCATTTAATGATTTCCTAGGAACTATCGAGGAAATTTACGACGAGAAGAAAAAGTTGAAAGTAATAGTAAAAATATTTGGAAGACGAACGCCTGTAGAATTAAATTTCATGCAGGTTGAAAAACAATCTTAGTAATGTCTAAAGAAATAGAAGGTTTTGTAAAACTGAACGTTAGAGGCGGACAAGCTAACCCAGCTCCTCCTATTGGCCCTGCGCTAGGTGCTAAAGGTCTAAACATCATGATGTTCTGTAAAGCATTTAATGCCAGAACACAAGATAAACAAGGGCAAGTATGCCCTGTTGTAATAACAGTTTACAAAGATAAGTCTTTCGACTTTGTTATTAAAACAGCACCTGCAGCATACCTCTTATTACAAGCAAGCAAACTTAAAAGCGGCTCGGCCGAGTCTAACCGTATTAAAGTTGGCTCCGTATCTTGGGATCAAGTAAAGGAAATTGCAGAAACAAAAATGCCAGACCTTAACGCATTCAAAATCGAATCGGCTATGCGTATGGTAGCAGGTACTGCACGTAGTATGGGTATCACAATAAATGGTACACCCCCTTGGGAAGTAACAGCAGAAGCATAATAATAATACCATGAGTAGGTATTATGTATAATTCAACCTTACTTCGTACTATATCGTATTTCGCTCTCTATAACCAAATGTAATCTATAAAATGTTAGCAGCAATTTTTATGCCACTAACAATCAAAATATTAAGCGGTGAAACTTACAAAGAAACGAAAGGACGCAAATCCTAAAGTAGATAAAACGCAAATGTACTCCTTAGCTGATGCATCTGCATTAGTTAAAGAAGTAAATACAACAAAGTTTGATGCTTCTGTTGATTTGCACATACGTTTAGGTGTCGATCCAAGAAAACCTGACCAAGCTTTAAGAGGCACAGTTTCCTTACCTCACGGTACAGGTAAATCTAAAAGAGTACTAGTACTTTGTGCTCCTGATAAGGAAGAAGAAGCTACAAATGCTGGTGCCGACTATGTGGGCTTAGATGAATATGTAGAAAAAATTCAAGGCGGTTGGACAGACGTAGACGTAATAATTGCTACGCCAAACGTAATGGCAAAAGTTGGACGTATAGGACGTATTCTTGGACCTAGAGGCTTAATGCCTAACCCTAAAACAGGTACGGTAACTTTTGACGTAGCAGATGCCGTTAGCGAAGTGAAAAAAGGTAAAATCGCTTTTAAAGTAGATAAATTCGGTATCATTCATACAAGTGTAGGAAGGGTATCATTCTCTGCCGATAAAATAAGTGATAATGCAGCCGAAGTGCTTAACACGATTATTAAAATGAAGCCTAGCGCAGCTAAAGGCATTTATTTTAAAAGTGTTTACATGGCTAGTACCATGAGTCCAGGTATTCCTGTAGATATTAAATCGGTAAAAGGAGCGTAATAAGCATATCGCTTATTGAAGCCGTTCTTAAAATACTATTTATTTAAATGAGGAATTAATCAAAATTTCTCGAAAGGTTTGTATGCAATGACTAAAAACGACAAAATAAACGCAGTTGCCGAGCTAAAAGAGAAATTTAGCAATTCAAACGTTTTCTACTTAACAGATTCTTCTACCCTTACTGTAGCAGAAATTAACGACCTAAGAAGAAAATGTTACGAAAAAGGCATCGAAATACGAGTAGTTAAAAATACACTCGTGAAAAAAGCACTCGAACAATTAGATGGTGATTATGAAGATTTATATCAATCACTTAAAGGCCCTACAACACTTATGTTTGCTGAAGTAGGTAACCTGCCAGCTAAATTGTTAGAAGAATATCGAAAAGAACGTAAACCGAAAGATGATATAGACCGCCCTATTCTTAAAGCAGCATACATTGATTCTGCTGTTTACACGGGCGACGGAGAATTAAAAACATTAACTTCTATTAAATCTAAAGAAGATTTAATTGCAGAAGTTATTGCCTTATTACAATCTCCAGCTAAAAATGTGGTTTCTGCACTGCAATCAAGTGGTAACAAATTGGCAGGAATCATTAAAACGCTTTCTGAAAGAGAAGGATAATCCTAGCTTGATAGTTTTAGCTTCGAGTAGTTAAATTTAAAGAGCTGTTATTTAGTCTAGCAAAAATTGTTACGCACTCGCTACCTATTTAATAACAAACTTTAAATGAAATTAACCCGACTAATTATTAAGCAAAATAGAAATATAAAATAATTTAAGAACTTAATATAAACTTAATTTAAAATGGCTGATTTAAAGGCATTTGCAGACCAATTAGTTAACCTAACCGTAAAAGAGGTTAATGAGTTAGCTGATATTTTAAAAGAAGAACACGGTATAGAACCTGCTGCAGCAGCTCCAGTGATGATGGCTGGCGGTGGCGGCGGTGGCGGCGAAGCTGCTGAAGAAAAAACCGAATTCGACTTAGTACTAAAAGCTGCGGGTGGTAAAAAACTACAAGTAGTAAAATTAGTAAAACAATTATTAGGCGTTGGCCTAAAAGAAGCGAAAGAAATGGTAGACGGTGCACCAACTACGCTTAAAGAAGCAATGGTGAAAGAAGAAGCCGAATCGCTTAAAACAGAACTAGAAGGCGCTGGTGCAGAAGTAGAATTAAAGTAATACTTTAGTTATATAGAACGTATCATAACAGCCTAGTGCAAATAAATTTGCACAATTATAATACTACTGTAAATTGCGTAAGCAAAAGAGCCTCCGAACGGAAGGCTCTTTTGTAGTATTATAAAAAACACTAATTCATGGGTTGGCAATGACACTTTTCAGCGGTGTTATTCATTTTTTAGTGAAATGAAATGAAAAGAAACTCTACCAAAGTGTGCGATTGTTTTTTTCAAGGTAAGGGGCAAAGCACAGTAATAGTGAGCTATTACGAGCATTTGTAACACAGCATTGGAAAAAAATAATCAAAGTGGTGCAGTTTATTTTTTCTCATTCACTTAACCCATCTTTCAAAAAATAATAGCGTAACAGTCCTCGTAGCAATAAGCTCACTACTTACTAGCTCGACCGTTACCAACCTATTTCTTGAAATCATTTTATAAAATCTGGAGTAAGTAAAGCAATATTGACTAACATAACTTTCCCAGTTTAGTATATTTGGGAATGGTAGATGCGATATCAGCCATTCCTAACCTAAATGGCATTGGAATTAACTAATTCCCTTGCCCTTTCGCTATTTGTTCAACCTCAATTAAAGTTCCTCTTTGTATGACAGAACTGAAAAGTGGTATGAAAAGATTTAATTTCGGTAAAATTAAGCAAACACACGAATACCCTGATTTATTAGAAATTCAGGTAGCGTCGTTTAAGGAGTTTTTTCAATTAGAAACAACGCCTGATAACCGTGAAAATGAAGGCCTATACCGGGTGTTTCAAGAAAACTTTCCTATTACCGATGCCCGTAACATTTTCGTCCTCGAATTTTTAGACTATTACGTTGACCCGCCGCGCTATTCTATCGAAGAATGTATGCAACGTGGACTAACGTTTAATGTGCCGCTTAAAGCGAAATTGCGCCTATCTTGTAACGATGAAGAACACGTAGACTTCCAAACCATTGAGCAGGAAGTGTTTTTAGGAAATATTCCATATATGACTCCTAAAGGTACTTTTGTTGTTAATGGTGCCGAACGTATCGTGGTTTCTCAATTACATCGTTCTCCTGGCGTATTTTTTAGCCAAAGCCAACACCCTAATGGTACTAAAATTTACTCCGCAAGGGTTATCCCTTTTAAAGGTGCATGGATCGAATTTGCTACCGACATCAACAACGTGATGTATGCTTATATCGACCGTAAGAAAAAATTCCCTGTTACCACCCTCCTAAGAGCTATCGGATATGATACCGATAAAGCAATACTAGAATTATTTGACTTAGCCGACGAAATTAAGGTGAGTCAAGATAACTTACAAGCCAACATTGGCCGTCGTTTAGCTGCAAGGGTACTCAAAACTTGGATTGAGGATTTTGTAGATGAAGATACGGGCGAAGTTGTTTCTATTGAACGTAATGAAGTAATCTTAGAACGGGACACTATCCTAGATGAAGACAATATC
Organism: Bacteroidota bacterium; assembly: GCA_020630215.1. GTDB lineage: Bacteria > Bacteroidota > Bacteroidia > Chitinophagales > UBA2359 > JAHDBT01. The sequence goes on along the minus strand of JAHDBT010000157.1, from coordinate 7,786 downwards.
GACGATATTGTAACGACAGATGTAGAAACAATCATTTTGCAGAAAGAAGAAAAATCTGCCGATTTTGCCATCATCTATAATACCTTACACAAGGATACATCTAACTCTGAAATTGAAGCGGTTCAACATATTTACCGCCAATTAAGAGGCTCAGATCCCCCTGATGAAGAAACAGCTAGAGGTATTATCGACAAGTTGTTCTTTTCTGATAAACGTTATGACTTAGGAGAAGTAGGACGATACAAAATCAACAAAAAACTACAACTTGATATATCTGAAGCGGTAAGAGTATTAACCAAAGAAGATATTATTTCGATGGTTACCTACTTAGTACAACTTTGTAATCAAAAAGCTGAAATCGACGATATTGACCACCTTAGTAATCGTAGAGTACGTACCGTAGGCGAGCAGTTATATGGTCAGTTTAGTATTGGTTTAGCTCGTATGGCTCGTACCATTCGCGAACGTATGAACGTGCGTGATAACGAAGTATTTACGCCTATCGACCTAATCAACGCTCGTACCTTGTCTTCAGTTATTAACTCTTTCTTTGGTACTAGCCAGTTATCGCAATTCTTAGACCAAACCAACCCTATTTCCGAAATTACGCACAAACGTAGAATCTCGGCACTAGGTCCAGGTGGTTTATCAAGAGAGCGTGCAGGTTTTGAGGTACGGGATGTGCATTACTCGCACTACGGCCGATTATGTACTATTGAAACGCCAGAGGGACCAAACATTGGTTTAATTTCTACCCTTTGTATTCACGCAAAAGTGAATAAAATGGGCTTCCTCGAAACACCTTACCGTAAGGTAGGCGAAGGAAAAGTACTGATGAAAGATGCAGACGTAAAATATTTATCGGCAGAAGAAGAGGATGATAAAATTATTGGACAAGCAACTGCTGATTTTGATGATGGAGGTACTTTTTCTCATGCTAGATTAAAAGCTAGGCACCAAGGGGAATTCCCTGTGTTGCCGCCCGAAGAACTGCAATATATTGATGTAGCTTCTAACCAAATTGTAGGGGTGTCGGCATCCTTAATTCCTTTCCTAGAAAACGATGATGCGAACCGTGCATTAATGGGATCAAACATGCAGCGTCAAGCCGTGCCATTATTGCGCCCAGAGTCGCCTTATGTAGGTACAGGCTTGGAAGCCAAAGTAGCACAGGATTCTCGAATGTTAATGAATGCCGAAGGGCATGGCGTAGTAGAATATGTAGATGCTCGTAAAATTATTATCCGTTACGACCGTACCGACGACGACCGTCAAGTAAGCTTTGATGGAGATACTAAAACCTATCGTTTAACTAAGTTTCGCCGTACCAACCAAGGTACTTGTGTAAACTTAAAACCAATTGTGCGTAAAGGCGATAAGCTAGTACCTGGTCAAATTTTATGCGAAGGCTACGCTACAGATGATGGCGAATTAGCATTAGGAAGAAACCTAGTAGTGGCATTTATGCCGTGGAAAGGGTACAACTTTGAGGATGCAATCGTAATTTCTGAGCGAGTTGTACGAGAAGATGTATTTACCTCTGTTCATATCGAATCGTTTGATTTAGATGTGAGAGATACCAAACTAGGGGAGGAAGAATTAACCAACGATATTCCTAACGTTAGCGAAGAGGCAACCAAAGACCTCGACGAAAACGGAATGATTCGTATTGGCGCACACGTAAAAGAAGGCGATATTTTAATTGGTAAAATTACGCCTAAAGGCGAATCAGACCCTACGCCAGAAGAAAAACTATTACGTGCCATTTTTGGTGATAAAGCAGGCGACGTAAAAGATGCTTCGCTAAAACTGTCTCCTTCTAACAAAGGGGTAGTAATTGATAAGCAACTTTTTGCCAGAGCTAAAAAGAACAAAGAATCTAAAGTTCGGGAAAAAGAGCAATTAGCAAAACTCGAAAAACACCACGAAGGTATTTTAGATAAACTCAGAAGTGTTTTAGTAGAGAAGTTAGCACAATTAATGGACGGGCAACAGTCGGCAGGAATTAAAAACGTTTTCAACGAAAATGTAATTCCTGAAGGTGTTAAGCTAACAGAAGTTGTATTAAACAACCTTAACTTTGAAGATGTAATTGTTGGCGATTGGACCGATGATGAGCGATTAAATAAATTGCTCAAAATTTTAATGCACAACTATACCATTAAAGTAAGCGAAGAAATTGCTCGCCACAAACGTGCTAAGTACAATGTAAGCATTGGTGATGAATTACCTGCAGGGGTACTAAAATTAGCGAAGGTTTACATCGCTAAAAAACGTAAACTAAAAGTAGGTGATAAGCTCGCAGGACGACACGGTAACAAAGGTATTGTTGCTCGTATTGTACGCTTAGAAGATATGCCGTTTTTAGAAAATGGTACCGCAATGGACATCGTGCTAAACCCACTAGGGGTACCATCACGGATGAACCTTGGCCAAATTTACGAAACGGTACTAGGTTGGGCTGGAAAAACGCAAGGCCTTAAATATGCTTGTCCTATTTTTGATGGCGCATCTATCCACGAGATTGATGCAGAAATTCAAAAAGCAGGATTGCCTCAACTAGGGCAAACGCACTTATTTGATGGCGAAACAGGCGAACGTTTCCACCAGGCAGCTACGGTAGGGGTAATTTACATGCTTAAATTATCGCACATGGTAGACGATAAAATGCACGCTCGTTCTATCGGCCCTTACTCCTTAATTACGCAACAGCCATTAGGCGGTAAAGCGCAATTTGGTGGTCAGCGTTTTGGTGAAATGGAAGTATGGGCATTAGAAGCATTTGGTGCAGCTCATATCCTAAGAGAAATTCTTACCATCAAATCAGATGATATCATCGGACGTGCGAAGGCTTACGAAGCCATCGTAAAAGGAGACAACTTACCTCGCCCAAGTATTCCAGAATCATTCAACGTACTGTTGCATGAACTAAGAGGTTTAGCACTTGACCTTATCTTTAAATAAGACAAGTAAAATTAGAAGCAACTAGTAAAGCATTGTTTATAAACAGTAACTAGGTTTATCAAAATAAAATAGTGGATGCATTATAGCGGTGAAGCGAAGCGAAACCGTTCAAATACCTGCTACTTTCTACCTACTACCAAGTACTATGAAAATACTTTACTAGTTGTTTTCTCCATAGAAGCAAATCAATTTTCCTTTAATTTTTCAAAAAACGGAGGGTTATATATGCCACCTTTCAAGAAGGATCATAAAATCAAAAGTGTTTTTTCTTCCATTACCATTTGCCTATCTTCTCCAGATACCATTCTGGAACGTTCTTATGGAGAGGTATTGAAGCCAGAAACCATTAATTATCGTACGTATAAGCCCGAACGTGATGGCTTATTTTGTGAACGTATTTTTGGCCCAGTAAAAGATTATGAATGTTACTGTGGAAAGTATAAGCGTATTCGTTACAAAGGTATTGTTTGCGACCGTTGTGGCGTAGAGGTAACCGAGAAAAAAGTACGTAGAGAAAGAATGGGACACATTAAATTAGTAGTTCCCGTTGTTCATATTTGGTATTTTAAATCTTTGCCAAATAAAATTGGCTACTTACTAGGACTGTCTTCTAAAAAATTAGAAACCATTGTTTATTACGAGCGTTACGTAGTAATACAAGCAGGAGTATTAGAAGAAAATGTAAATTACCTAGATTTACTTACAGAAGAAGAATACCTAGAATATTTAGAAGCCTTACCACCAGAAAACCAAGCCCTGCCAGACGAAGACCCGCAAAAGTTTATCGCCAAAATGGGGGCAGAGGCAGTACGAGAATTACTAATCCGTATTAAGTTAGATGACCTGGCCTACGCATTGCGCCACCAAGCAGCTAACGAAACATCGCAGCAACGTAAAGCCGAAGCATTAAAACGTTTAAATGTAGTAGAAGCATTCCGTTCTGCGAACAATCATATCGAAAATCGTCCCGAATGGATGATTGTAGAATTTTTACCTGTAGTACCTCCTGAGTTGCGCCCACTAGTGCCGCTTGATGGTGGACGTTTTGCAAGTTCTGATTTGAATGACTTGTACCGTAGGGTAATTATCCGTAACAATCGTTTAAAGCGATTAATCGAAATTAAAGCTCCTGAAGTAATTTTACGTAACGAAAAACGAATGTTACAAGAAGCGGTAGATTCGCTGTTTGATAACTCTCGTAAATCTAATGCCGTAAAAGCAGAAGGTGGACGTGCCTTAAAATCTTTAAGTGATGTACTTAAAGGAAAGCAAGGGCGTTTCCGTCAAAACTTACTAGGTAAGCGTGTTGATTACTCTGGACGTTCGGTAATTGTAGTAGGACCTACGCTTAAAATGCACGAATGTGGTTTGCCTAAAGGAATGGCAGCCGAGTTGTTTAAACCATTCGTTATTAGAAAGCTTATTGAGCGTGGAATTGTAAAAACAGTAAAATCTGCTAAAAAATTAGTAGACCGTAAGGAACCCGTTATCTGGGATATTTTAGAAAATGTACTACGTGGTCATCCCGTAATGCTTAACCGTGCACCTACGCTGCACCGTTTATCTATTCAAGCATTTCAACCTCGTATGATTGAGGGGAAAGCTATTCAGTTGCACCCATTAGTATGTTCAGCCTTTAATGCCGATTTTGACGGTGACCAAATGGCGGTGCATTTACCATTAAGTAATGCCGCTATACTAGAAGCGCAAATGTTGCTGTTGTCTTCGCACAACATCCTTAATCCGCAAAGCGGTACGCCTATTGCCTTACCTTCGCAGGATATGGTACTAGGACTCTACTATATTACTAAGCAACGCAGAAGTACGCCCGACCGTAAAGTGAAAGGCGAAGGCATGACCTTTTATGGACCAGAGGAAGTAATAATTGCATTGAACGAAGATGCAATTGAAATGCACGCTATCGTTAAAGTGAAGTTAGATGTTTTACAACCTGACGGCACTCTAAAAAAGGAATTGGTTGAAACATCGCCTGGACGGGTAGTGTTTAACCAAGCAGTACCTAAAGAAGTAGGTTACATCAATGATTTGATGTCGAAAAAAACCTTGAAAAAAATTATTGGGGAAATTATTAGTATTGTAGGCATTGCTCGTACTGCCAATTTCTTAGATGATATTAAAGAACTAGGATTTAAATGGTCGTTTAAAGGAGGACTATCTTTTAGTTTACAAGACCTTGTTGACCCTGCCGACAAAGCAGGTATGATTGCGGATTCGCAAGCAAAGGTTGACGAAGTGTATATGAACTACGAGATGGGTTTAATTACCAATAACGAACGTTACAACCAGGTAATTGATATTTGGACTCGTTTGAGTACCACTATTAGTGATAGGTTGATGAAAGGTTTGGAAGAAGATAATCAGGGTTTCAATGCCGTGTACATGATGTATCACTCTGGCGCAAGGGGTTCGAAAGAGCAAATTCGTCAGTTAGCAGGATTGCGTGGACTAATGGCGAAACCTCGTAAATCAGGTTCTTCGGGACCAGAAATTGTAGAGAATCCTATCCTTGCCAACTTTAAAGAAGGTTTATCCGTACTTGAATACTTTATCTCTACGCACGGTGCTAGAAAAGGACTGGCAGATACCGCCTTGAAAACGGCAGATGCAGGTTACTTAACACGTCGTTTAGTAGATGTAGCGCAGGATGCCGTTATTTCGATAGAAGACTGTGGTACTTTAAGAGGTATTGAAGTAGCTGCTTTAAAAGATAATGAAGATGTTGTTCAAGCATTAGGCGAACGTATTTTAGGTAGAGTAAGCCTTCACGATGTATACCATCCTATTACAGACGAAATTATTGTAGCCGCAGGACAAAACATTGATGAGAAACTCGCCAAGTATATTGACGAAGAAACAGGCATTGAGAGTGTAGAAATACGTTCGGTATTAACCTGCGAAGCGCGCGAAGGGGTTTGTGTTAAATGTTACGGACGTAACCTAACCAACAACCGTACCGCACAAAGAGGAGATGCCGTAGGTATTATTGCTGCACAATCTATTGGAGAACCTGGTACACAGTTAACGCTTCGTACGTTCCACGTAGGGGGTACCGCATCTAACGTAGCATCAGAGTCGCAATTAACCGCCAAGTTTGATGGTATTTTAGAGTTCGATAGTGTACGTACGGTAAAACACATTTCGGAAGATGGTAAAACCAATATAACCGTATTAGGCCGTACTGGTGAAGTGCGTATTATTGATCCTAAAACAGACCGTCAGCTAGTAAGTAACAACCTGCCTTATGGTGCAGCCTTGTACGTAAAGGATAAACAAACCGTGAAAAAGGGCGATGTTATTTGTGAATGGGACCCTTATAATGCGGTAATTGTTTCTGAATTTGCAGGTAAGGTTGTATTTGAAAACATTTTAGAAGGGGTTACTTATCGAGAAGAAGCCGATGAACAAACAGGCTTTAGAGAAAAAGTAATTGCAGAGAGTAGAGATAAAACTAAAATTCCTTCTATTTTGGTAACCGACCTTAAGGGAGAAGTGTTACGTACTTATAACCTGCCAGTAGGAGCGCACATTAACATTGAAGATAATGCCGCTGTTACGCAAGGACAAGTACTAGTGAAAATTCCTCGTATATTAGGTAAGGTTCGCGATATTACGGGTGGTTTGCCTCGTGTAACCGAGTTGTTCGAGGCTCGTAACCCATCTAACCCTGCGGTTGTTTCGGAAATTGATGGTGCAGTAAGCTTTGGTAAAATTAAGCGTGGTAACAGAGAAATCATTGTTACCTCTAAAGACCAAGAACGCCGTAAATACATGGTGCCATTGTCTAAGCACATTCTAGTACAGGAAAACGATTTTGTGCGTGCTGGTATGCCACTTTCGGACGGTGCCATTACGCCTGCCGATATCCTAAATATTATGGGACCTTTTGCCGTACAATCGTATTTAGTAAACGAAGTACAAGAGGTTTACCGTTTACAAGGGGTAGGTATTAGCGATAAGCACATTGAGGTAATTGTGCGTCAAATGATGCGTAAAGTACACATCGTTGATCCTGGCGATACCAAGTTTATGGAAAAAATGGCGGTAGATAAATTCGATTTTATTGAAGAAAACGACCGTGTTTACGATAAGAAGTTTGTACTAGAGGTTGGCGATTCTACTAAAATTAAAGCTGGGCAAATTGTTTCCCTTCGTCAGTTAAGAGAAGAAAACTCTAATTTAAGAAGAAACGATAAAGCCTTGATAGAATATCGTAATGCCATTCCAGCAACTTCTCGTCCATTGTTACAAGGTATTACCAAATCGTCGCTAGGTACTAAGAGTTGGATTTCTGCGGCTTCGTTCCAGGAAACAACCAAAGTACTAAGCCAAGCATCTATTGCCGCTAAGATTGATTATTTGGAAGGCTTAAAAGAAAATGTAATTGTAGGACACTTAATTCCTGCAGGCACAGGCCGCCTCGATTTACGAAACTTAGTAGTAGGCTCTAAAGAGGAATACGAAAAACTGATGGCAAGAAAAAGCTAGTACTTACTAGTAATAAAACGCTATTGTTTTAAATAATAATACAGGCGGAAAAGGTAATTAAACAATTGCTTTTTCCGCTTTTTTTATGCCCTAAATGTAGGCATTGACAGTAGTAAACAAAAGTCCCTAAAAAGAAAAAAGCTTGCCAGAGAAAAACTCTGCAAGCTCTTTATGAAAAACCCAAACTATTACAATTACCCTTTAATATTTTGTGTAGCCGTTAATTGCGAGCTACCTTTAATTATACGGAGGCTAAGGTGCTAAGGTTTCAAAAAAAGGAATTAATTATCGAATTAAAATCGTATTAATTAATAAC